>JBOFGM010000149.1:0-3764 GCA_051649105.1 Iodobacter sp.
AAATACGCAGACATTGATTACCCTTGGTCAATAAAAAGGACTTTGATACCTGATCAGCAAGCGCTGTTTTATTCTTAAGGGGTCGTCCATGAAGCAACAAAGGCCATTTCGACCACACCGGTATAGGCACCATCGGTGAGCAGCTCAAGACCATCGCTCACCCCGCCCAGCTTTAAACGGACTCCACCAGGGCCGGTACCCGTTTCGGCTTTAAACTCCACCACTACCCCATCAGACTCGGAATAACTGCCCAGCGGCGTTTCTACCGGGCCTGCGGCGGCCATATTAATCGCCTGCATCCCAAGGGCGGCGGCAGTGGCGCCCTCTGCATTTCCGGTCAGAATATCCGTGGGCAATGTACCAATAGCCACCCCTCCCAGCCAGGCCGAAACATCAACCGAACCGGCCTCTGCGCCAGACTGGTGATTTAACTTCTGACTTATTAATTGCGCCGTGATTTTATAGGCGCTGGCACCCATCCTGCTGCCCGCCTGTACGGTCAGCTTATTACTGGCCCCGGTAAAACGCTTATGGCTGATATCCCATTTAAATTCCAGCGCATCACTACTGGCAAAGATATTTAATTCCACACCGGGCTTTTTAATAATTTCTGCATTCCATGGCATATTGGCAATTAACTCTGTAGTCAATGCCAGAGCTGGAAAAGAAACTGCAACACCCATCAGGCAGACTGATTTTTTTAACATATGCAATCACCCGGCCTGTAAAGAGATTAACTGCGCCACAAACAATCAAAACAATTATCCCCTGCCGTCCAAAAGCGGAACAGTCAGCGGCGGATATGATTTCTGTAGGTTTTTTCCGAAAAAAAACAGCACTGCGCACAGGGCGCATGACCCTCGGCCACAGCGGCTGAGCAATAAAAAAGGGAGGACGGATCCTCCCCTTTTTATCTAATCAGCAGTCAGAATGACAGACTTATGGAGTAGTCCATGAAGCTACAAATGCCATTTCAACAGTCCCTTCATATGTACCATCAGCCACTTTATCGAGGCCATTTACTTTATCGCCCAGCGCCAGAACGGTTTTATCCGAACCAAAAGTACCGCTTTCAATACGGAAATCAACCGTTGCCTGGCCTTCATGATATGTGCCAGTCGGTGTTACATTAACGCCGGCTGTTGCCAGATTCATGCTTTGTAAACCAGCAGCAGAACCTGTTACCCCTGCAGCCGTACCCGCCAGAATATCAACCGGCACTTCAGTCATCGCACGGCCACCCACTTGTGCCGTAATATCCAGAGTACCCAGCTGCCAGCCCGACACATGAATCAACTGATTACGTACCAGCTGCGATGTGATTTTGTAAGCAGTTGAAGTCGCCTTACCTGCCGCTTGAACGGTTAAAGAACCGGATGCATTACTAAAACGGCCGTTTTTAGCATCCCAGTCGAAAGAAAGCGAATCTGCACTGGCAAATACATTCAATGAAACATCAGATTTTTTTACCGCTTCAGCATTCCACTTTACGGTAGCTGTTGCTGTTTCTGTTGCGGCAAAAGAAGAGAAAGAAGCTGTTGCAAATGCTGCAACCAGTGCGAGTTTAATCATATTCATTTTTTATATTTCCAGAGTAATTAAGCAATTCAAATGCGCTCACCGCTTTTGAAGAACGCCATATTAAATGAGCCAAAAAATTTAAAATAGTCGGCCCCGCCCTTTAAAAATGTAGGAATAATCCTGCACTAAAAAAACTTTTTTATATTAAATATATTTATATATAAAAAACGGACCGGCCCATTAAAGTCACTTCCAGACACCCCCTGCCGGAAACAACATATCAGCCGGTCCGCTCAATACACTTTAAGGTGATACCCAGGAAGCAGTAAAACCCACTTCAATGGTGCCTTCATAAGTCCCGTCGGGCAGTAATTCCAACCCCATATCCGGCTCACCAAAAATGACCGGCATACCGCCGCTATCGCCTGCAAGAATAGTAAAGTACATCGTTGCCTGAGCCTCATGATAAGAGCCATTGGCCGTGGCATTGGGTCCTGCAGCAGCCAGATTCATCCCCTCAAAGCCTTTTGCGCTACTGGTCACACCCGCATTTGTTCCGGCCAGGATCTCATTCTTTTCACCGATATTATAAAGATAGGTACCGCCCATTTCCGGGAAAACATATAACAGACCGGTGCTCCGGCCAGTAACGTGTACCAATTCATTACGCATCAGTTGCGAGGTGATTTTATAAGCCGTTGCTGCCGTTTTACCTGCAGCCTGAATCGTTAAATAACCTTGCGGAATACTAAAGCGCTTATTTGTCTCATCCCATCTGAAGGCAAGCGTATCCGCACTGGCAAATACATTTAATGAAACATCTGATTTTTTAACGGCTTCAGCATTCCATTTAACAGAAGAGGTCGCTGTTTCTGTGGCAGCATAAACAGCAGCAGAGCCGGCCATTAATGCACCAACCAGTACTGATTTAATAAAACAATGATTCATTGATTAACTCTGAGCAACTTACTATTTAAAAAATGTGCAGCTACCCTGACTACAATACCTTGCAGCGACACACCCCACCCGGTCATAAAGCCGGGCTGATCATCAACAGTATTCATCTGCGGCGCTTGTTTCTGAGCAGCAGAGAAAACAGCTAAATCTTCATTGAGTCATTATTGTCTTATCAATAAAACAGAACCAGTCAGTGGCCGATTGGCTTTTTGTAGGAGTTTTCCTAAAGTACTGATTTACACCCGGATCTATTTAAGCCAGGAGCGCTGTCAGCGCTTATTCAATCCATTGGCATATTTTGAATAAAATAAGACACACTCGGAATAATCCTACATAAATATCAGCGGATTCCTGTTTTTGAATGCTATGCTCATTCTGTAACAGAGATGGCTGATATTCAGAGGTTGAATATTGCTGTGGGCATTTATTCGTCAGAGGTGTGTCATGAAATTAAGCAAAATAATTCTTTTATCCGGCCTGTTTATTGCGTTCCCCGCATTAGCAGCTGAAATCAGCACCCGCGTGGTATGGCATGCTCAGGCAATTAAAAAACCAGAAGTAAAATTGAATGTTTTTGCTGGCGCAGACAAGATGCAATTTCACTGGGACAACAAAGTGAATTACTTTAATTCACCCACTGGTGCAATCACCGTTCATGCAGAAGGCAAAAGCGCTGACAGCGCCTATAAAATCACATCACAATTAATTAATAACCGGCTGGATAATCCGGCCGGCACGGCGGCTTTAGAAATAGCGGCACATTTAAATCAAACCAGCCTGAGCGCTCAGCCTGTTGATCTTTTAGCTGCAAGCAAGCAAGGCAAAACAGCACCCGCGGCTGATTCCGATATCGCCAGAATTAATTTCACTATTGAAAAAGCCAGCAATGGGTTAAACCCGGCACTGGTTAAAGTGAATCAGCAAGAACAACTGGAAAACGGCACTTATGCGGGGTCGGTTGAAATGGCCTTTGTTGCCTCCTGGGCCAGTACTTCTGCCGATTTATAAATACGTGCCATAAAAAAAGCCACGACCTGAGTCGTGGCTTTTTTATGCATTACACTCAATTACCCGCCACGCTCTTCCGGGGTAAGAAACTGCAACAATCCCTGCTCCAGCGCCAGAATCGCTTCTTCCACGGCATAAACAGCGCTCGCCAGGATTTCATTATCCCGTATGCCTTTACAGGCCTGTTCAAGCCCTTCACAGGATGAAATCACATCTGCAGCCTGAATAATATGAGCGGCCCCTTTGATCTTATGGGCCAAAGCGCTTAAATCTGCAAT
>JBOFGM010000150.1:0-3926 GCA_051649105.1 Iodobacter sp.
ATGAGTCTGCCGGTGGGTTTTGCGGCCAATGGCCGTCCTGTTGGCTTGCAGCTGATTGGTAATTACTTTACCGAAAGCCGGATGCTGAATGTTGCGCATCAGTTGCAGCAAGTAACGGACTGGCACACCCGTGCCCCAAGCCTGTAAACCAGCCAAAGGATTCACCACCATGAAATGGGAAGTTGTTATCGGGCTGGAAGTACATACCCAGCTCTCGACCAAGTCGAAAATTTTCTCCAGTGCCAGCACGGCCTACGGTGCCGCACCGAATACACAAACTTCGGTGGTCGATGTGGCGATGCCGGGTGCTTTGCCGGTGATGAATCGCGGCGCAGTAGAGCGGGCGATTCAGCTGGGGCTGGCGATCGGTGCCAAAATCAATCGCAAATCGATTTTTGCGCGTAAAAATTATTTCTATCCGGATTTGCCTAAGGGCTATCAGATCAGCCAGTTTGAATTGCCGGTGGTTGAAGGCGGCGTGATTGAAATTCAGGTTGGCGATGTCACTAAAAAGATTAATGTGACCCGTGCCCACCTGGAAGAAGATGCGGGTAAATCGGTGCATGAAGATTGCCATGGTATGACCGGGATTGATCTGAACCGTGCCGGCACACCTTTGCTGGAAATCGTTTCTGAGCCGGAAATGCGCTCTGCGGCAGAAGCCGTGGCCTATGCCAAAGCCTTGCACAGTCTGGTCACCTGGATTGGGATTTGCGATGGCAATATGCAGGAAGGCAGTTTCCGCTGTGACGTGAATGTGTCTGTGCGTCCGGAAGGGCAGTCAGAACTGGGTACGCGCCGTGAAATTAAAAACTTGAACAGCTTTAAGTTTATGGAACAGGCGATCAAGTTTGAAACACAGTGGCAGATCGAGCAGATCGAAGACGGTAATAAGATTCAGCAGGCGACGATTCTGTTTGATCCGGATACCGGCGAAACCCGCATGATGCGCAGTAAAGAAGATGCGCATGACTACCGCTATTTCCCGGATCCGGATTTGCCGCCACTGTGTATTTCTGAAGAGTGGATCGAGCGTGTCCGCAGCGAAATGACCGAATTGCCTCAGGCGATGCGGGAACGCATGAGCGCTCAGTATGGCTTGTCGGCTTATGATGCCGGTACCCTGACCAGCTCCAAAGACCTTGCGGTCTATTTTGAAGCTATGGTGGCTGCCGGTGCGGATGCCAAACTGGCTGCTAACTGGATTATGGGCGATGTTTCGGCCACGCTGAACCGGGAAGAAAAAGCAATTGCTGACAGCCCGGTCAGTGCCGAAGCGTTGGCTGGCCTGATTAAGCGCGTGATGGATAACACCATCAATAATAAAACCGCTAAGGATGTGCTGAAAAAGATGTGGGAAAGCGGTGATGCCGCCGATGCCATTATCGAGCGCGATGGTCTGAAGCAAACCACCGATACCGGTGCGATTGAAGCCCTGATTGATGAAGTGCTGGCGGCCAATGCCAAAGCGGTTGAGGAATATAAAAGCGGTAAGCTGAACGCGATTAATTCCCTGATGGGCCAGTGTATGAAAGCCAGTAAGGGTAAGGCGAATCCGGCCATGGTGACGGAAATCCTGACGAAAAAACTGAGCTGAATCTCTATAGCCCGGTAAGAAATAGCGAACCTCCTGGTTCGCTATTTTTTTGCCGCCGCAAATGGCGGATACTTCTCCTGGCAAGCTTGCAAGCACTCCCTGGCCGGACGGTCTTATTTACAAAATACTCCTCTTAGGCTGTTGCTTAAAAATTAGGCAGGCGTTAGAATGCGCGGCCTTTTACTGCGTCCGCAGCCTGACAAGGCCTGGCGGTAAGTTCGGAGAAAAGAGAAAAATGGCTGAAAACCGGCGTTTACCAGAAAGTAAATGTGGTGGTGGCTGAACCAGTCAGAGACCGGGTTTCAGCAGCTTTTTTTAATTCAGTTACACCGAGCTTTGCAGTCGTTCGCACCGGATTGTTATGCATATCGGCCCCTATCCCCTTCGCAATAATCTGATCGTTGCTCCCATGGCTGGAGTGACCGACCGGCCATTTCGCACGCTGTGTAAGCACTTTGGTGCGGGACATGCCGTCAGCGAAATGATTACTGCCGACAGCAGTTTACGTTCACATAAAAAAACCCTGAACCGTGCTAATTTTGACGGCGAACTGGCCCCCATTTCTGCGCAGATTGCCGGCTCTGATCCTGCCCTGCTGGCGGACGCCGCCCGCCATAATGTGGCCCACGGGGCGCAGATTATTGATATCAATATGGGATGCCCGGTTAAAAAAGTATGCAATAAGCTGGCCGGATCCGCCCTGTTGCAAAATGAAGACTTAGTCGCGGATATTCTGCATGCCGTGGTGCGTGCGGTAGATGTGCCGGTTACACTCAAAACCCGCCTTGGCTTTGCCAATGGCGAAGAAAATATTATGCGCGTGGCCAAAATTGCGGAAGAAGCCGGCATTGCCGCTCTGGCCATTCACGGTCGCACGCGTGAAGACATGTATCTGGGCCAGGCCCGCTATGCCCTGATTGCAGAGGTTAAAAAATCGATCCGGATTCCGGTGATTGCCAATGGCGATATCGACAGCCCGCAAAAGGCGGCACTGGTGCTGAAGGAAACCGGCGCAGATGCCATTATGATTGGCCGCGCCGCTCAGGGCCGTCCCTGGATCTTTCGTGAAATTGCCCATTATCTGGCCAGCGGTGAGTTACTGCCCGCGCCGGAAGTGGCCGAAGTTCGTGAGGTTTTGCTGGGGCATCTGGATGATCTCTACGCCTTTTATGGCGAGTATTCCGGCTGCCGTATCGCCCGCAAACATATTGCCTGGTATACCAAGGGTTTACGCGGCAGTAATGAGTTTCGTCAGGCGATGTATGCCATCGAATCGACTGCCGGACAGGCAAGCACCACCCGCAGTTATTTTGACAGCCTGCAAACTTTTAGTGAGCGGCTGCAGTACGAAGATATAAAACCACAAAAAGATGAATCGGGAGATTTATGAGTACTCAAACCGATCTGATCGCCGAGGCGATTTACGCTTCTCTCGACCAGTATTTCCAGGACCTGGACGGCGAACCGCCGTGTGCTATGTACGATATGGTTCTGGCTCGTGTTGAAAAGCCACTGTTGGAATTGATTTTGGAGCGCGTGGAGGGCAATCAGACCCGCGCGGCAGATATGTTGGGAATTAACCGTAATACCTTGCGTAAGAAATTGCAGATTTACGATTTGCTGTAACTCTGCATCAGTTTAAGACAAGACTTTTGCCATTAATATCTACAGGGAAGCAAGCCATGACCAAGATTACCCGTGCGCTGATCAGCGTATCCGATAAAACCGGTGTGCTCGATTTTGCCAAAGCGTTGGCCGCTCTTGGCGTCGAAATTTTGTCGACCGGCGGTACGGCCAAATTATTCAGCGATAACGGCGTGCCTGTTATTGAAGTGGCAGATTACACTGGCTTTCCTGAAATGCTGGATGGACGTGTGAAAACACTGCATCCAAAAATTCATGGCGGGATTTTAGGCCGTCGTGACTTACCTGCGCATGTGGCGACCATGGCAGAGCATCAGATTGGCAATATCGATCTGGTTTGCGTGAATCTCTATCCTTTTGAAGCAACGATCGCCAAGCCCGATTGCAATTACGAAGATGCCATCGAGAATATCGATATTGGCGGCCCGGCCATGGTTCGCTCTGCGGCAAAAAATCATGCGCATGTGGCAATTGTGACTGACGTGGCAGATTACGCTGCGCTGATTACTGAAATGCAAGCTAACGATGGCGCGTTAATGCTGTCCACCCGCAAGGCACTGGCTAAAAAAGCATTCAGCCATACCGCTGCTTACGATGGTGCTATCTCAAACTACCTGACGGCACTGACGCCTGAAGGCGAGAAAAAAGCCTATCCGGACCGCCTGAATATGCAGTTCGTTAAAGT
>JBOFGM010000151.1:0-1559 GCA_051649105.1 Iodobacter sp.
CACAGCACGGCGGCCACATAAGAGAGCGGCGTCAGATCGCCACTGGCCCCCACCGAGCCTTCGGCCGGAATCAGCGGCAAAATATCGTGAACCAGCAGTAATTCCAGCTGATCCAGCAGCGCCATACTGACGCCGGACATACCTTGAGACAAAGAAACCAGCCGGGTGGCCAGCACGGCACGGGTTTCTTCCCGGGTTAAAAAGCGCCCGGTGCCACAGCCATGAAAGGTATACAAATGGTGGGGCAGCTCGCTGACTAATTCGGGTGGAATAGTGACGGTGCAAGAATCGCCATAACCGGTGGTAACGCCATAAATCACGCCGTCTTCACGCAGCAGACGATCTAAAAAATCGGCACCCTTTTGAATTTTGCCGCGAAATGCCAGGTCTTTAGACAAGGCCAGGGCCACTTTTTGCTGAGAAACAGCCACAATATCTTCGATACAAAGACGATGGCCATCGATGCAAAGGGCGGCTTTATGAGCGGCGTTCATTGGTTTGGTCCCAAAAGTAGAAAAAGTTGAACCAGTCGTAAGGCGAGCGTTTAAGCAGGGCGGTGATGGCCTCAGCATATTGCAGGGCATAGGCGCTTAATGCCGTATCCCGCTGCCCGCGGGGCAACTCAACGCGTTCGGCCAGCGTTTCAAAATGCAGGTGGTAGCTGCGGCCCTCATGGATACAGCCCAGAAAATACATAGGGCATTGCAATAAAGCCGCCAGAATATAGGGCCCGACCGGAAAAGGCGCCGGATGGCCTAAAAAATCTGCCATCACCGTCTGGCTGGCAAAAACCGGGATACGGTCACCGGCGATCACCACAAATTCGCCGGCGGCCACCTTTTGCGCCAGCAAAACGGCGGTGGCCGGGCCGACTTCGGTCACTTCAATCAATTGCAGGTCATGATGGGGATTCAGCCGTTTTAACAACCGGTTAAATTGCCGGGCATGCAGGGTATGAACCAGAATATTCAGCCTGACCGCACCCGCTCTTTCTGCCACCGCACGACAAAGCTCCAGGCAGCCCAGATGAGCGGTCACAATAATGCCGCCTTCCCCGCGCAAAGAGGCCAGGTGCAGGGCTTGCTGACCTTCGGTTGTAATACTGGAAAACTGATATCTGCCGGAGGCGGCCAGCAGTTTGTCGAGTATGGTTTCTGCAAACAAAACCAGATGCCGCAGGCTGTCCCGTCCGGATGGCGGATGCCCCAGCGCGCCGGTTGCAATCTCCAGCCGCTGTAAATATTGCAGCGAAGCCAGGCGTAAATCACGCCGGCTGATCCATTGCACCAGCACGACGGGGTAAATACATAGCCTGAACGGCCAGCGCCCAAAAAAACGGTACACCTGATACAGCATAAAAACACCCAAAATAAAGGAGCTCTCACCAATTTCCGCCCAGTGTTTTGGCTCTTCGTTCATGAGGGAAATTTCCTGCGTATTAATTTGGGCAGCCGCCTCAACATGCCAAAAAACAAGCGGGCATGCAGCCTTGCAATCAAAAGATTGTCCGGCAGCATTCTGAAATGAGAAACGCCATCTTTGGGATAGGTTACACGGGA
>JBOFGM010000152.1:0-1745 GCA_051649105.1 Iodobacter sp.
AATCAGCGCTGAATTTCGCGTTGAGCACACATTAAATCGGCTTCAGCCGCCAGTTCAGTACCCACAAAAGCCTGCGCTTTATATTTCCAGATACCGCGTTTATTAGCCGTGATTTGTACGCATAAAGTCAGCTGATCACCAGGCAGAACCTGGCGTTTAAAACGCGCATTATCAATACCGGCAAAGAAATACAATGAATCTTCTGATGGCGCTTCTTCAAGGCTTTTATAAGACAATACACCCGCAGCCTGAGCCAGGGCTTCTAAAATCAATACGCCTGGCATCACCGGATAAGTCGGGAAATGACCCTGAAAAAAGGGCTCATTAATCGTGACATTTTTAATGGCTTTAATGGATACGCCCGGTTCAATTTCCAAAACACGGTCAATCAGCAGAAACGGATAGCGATGTGGCAGGCATTTAGAAATTTCTAATACATCCATAATTTGGCTCATTACTTTGATTCTCCAGCAGGCACTTTCAGTGCCGTAATTTCTTTTTCAAGTTGCTTAATGCGTTTAGCTAATTCGTCTAAATGACGTAAATGAGCGGCATTATGCCGCCATTCATCATGCGTTTGCATTGGATAAGAGCCTGAATAAACACCAGGCTCACGAATAGTCTTACCCACCAGGGTGCCACCCAGCACCGTGGTGCCATCACAGATTTCCAGATGGCCGGAAATCATCACGGCACCGCCAATCTGACAGCGGGCACCAATTTTGGTCGAACCGGCAATCCCGACGCAGGCTGCCATGGCGGTATGCTCGCCAATCTGCACGTTATGCGCCACCTGGATCAGGTTATCGATGCGGGCCCCGTTACCAATAATGGTGTCATTCAGTGCGCCGCGGTCCACCGTGGTGCAAGAACCAATTTCCACATCATTGCCAATCAGCACACGGCCCAGCTGAGGAATTTTTTCCCAGTGATCCGCCGCCCAGGCATTACCAAAACCATCCCCTGCCACCACCGCATTGCTGTGCAAAATCACCCGGTCACCAATAAAGGCACCGCTGTGTACCGTGGTATTCGGGCAAATCAGGCAATCGTCCCCAAGCTCAACCCGCTCACCAATATAGGCATTGGCCATGACAATGGTGCGCTCGCCAATCACTGCACCGGCAGCCACTACCGCGCCCGGACCAATCTGAGCACTGGCAGCCACCACGGCTGCGTCATCCACCACGGCACGCGGATGAATCCCTGCTGCTGCAACCGGCCGCGGATGCAATAACTGAGCGACCCGGGCAAAGTAAAGCTGCGGATCCCGCGTCACAATATGCGGTTTATCCAGCGCACTACTTTCTGCGGGACGAACAATAAAAGCGGCGGCCGCACTGCTTTGCAACTGGGCGCGCAAACGAGGATTGGCCAAAAAACCAATCTGCCCCTCCCCGGCATTTTCAAGCGAAGACACACCGGTAATCAGTACATCTTCACCATGACGCTCACCACCTAATAACTCAACCAGCGAAGACAGCGTAAAAGAAAGCAACATACGTTTATTTATCCACCAAAAGCTTAAGAACTTTATCTGTGATATCCAACCGCTGATTACGCCACGCGGCTTCCTGCAAAATCAGGTCATATCTGTCGTTATTGGCAATTTGCGCAATCGCGCTGTTCACCCGTTCTTGCAAACCAGACAGCTCTTCATTACGGCGGGTGTTCATGTCCTCATTGAGTTCACGCTGCATCCGCTGAAAATCCTGATCCATCTTAATCAGCTCACGCTCTTTATT
>JBOFGM010000153.1:0-1941 GCA_051649105.1 Iodobacter sp.
CACCGGTTAATGCCAGATCACTGGTGGTGCCATCGATGGTGGATTTTAAACGCGCACCGGTTACGCCGCTGTCATCCCCCAGTACTTCATCGAGTGTGCTGTTAATGGCCAGGGTGATTTTCCCTGCTTCCACTTTTTCCATTAAGTGATCAATCAGGATTTTTTCTGAGCGGAAGGTGTCGCGGCGGTGAATCAGCGTCACATGGGCGGCGATATTGGATAAATACAGCGCTTCTTCCACGGCGGTATTGCCGCCGCCGACCACGGCCACTTGCTGGCCGCGATAAAAGAAGCCATCGCAGGTGGCGCAGGCAGAAACGCCGCGGCCGGCAAAGGTTTCTTCGCTTGGCAGACCGATATACTGGGCCGAAGCGCCGGTTGCAATAATCAGCGAGTCGCAGGTGTATTCGCCGGAGTCGCCCACAAGGCGGATTGGTTTTTCATTTAAATGCGTGGTGTGAATATGGTCAAACAGCATTTCAGTGCCAAAACGCTCAGCATGCTTTTGAAAGCGGGTCATCAGCTCCGGGCCTTGCACGCCATCGGGGTCAGCCGGCCAGTTGTCCACATCGGTGGTGGTCATCAGCTGGCCGCCCTGGGCAAGCCCCGTGATCATCACCGGGTTTAAGTTGGCGCGGGCGGCATACACTGCAGCGGTATAGCCGGCAGGGCCGGAACCTAAAATCAATAAACGAGCGTGTTGCGTGGCCATATTATTTATCTTCCTGTGTGAGGTGCGCCTTGGGCAGGCAGAAATCTATTATCGGGGCACAGTTTACGACTTTCAGAGATCACTTTCTAATCGAAAATGCCTATGAGAGCGATTAAGAAATAATTATATGCATTTTGTTTCATTTTCTTGCCGGGTGAATAGTGACAATAAAAAACCGGGGGTCTGTTTGACTGGTGTCAATTGTGGCATTGCTGCGTGTCAGTTTGAGCCGGCCAAAGCAGGGTGCGGCGGTTTTTGGGCTGATCTAAGTTCGTTTTTTGCCCGGCAGCGCCGGAATGTTGGCAGGAATACGCCGCTATGGCAGACGGATTTGTATCCTTTTCTTGAATGATTTTACGGTACAGGTCTATAATCCTGCGTTCTGTGGGCATGGTGCCTGCAGATAATTTTGGCGCTCACCCCGTTAAGGGTGCTCTGGGTATGCAATATTCAGGGTGTCGTGTGAGTGCTAGATGTAACCCTTAGCTGGAGTTTTATTATGTCCGTTACTATGCGCGATATGCTTGAAGCCGGTGTCCACTTCGGTCACCAAACTCGTTACTGGCACCCAAAAATGGGTCAATACATTTTTGGCGCACGTAACAAGATTCATATTATCAACCTCGAAAAAACTCTGCCATTGTTTGAAGAAGCCGTGAAATACGCACGTCGTCTTGCAGCAAACAAAGGTACTGTTCTGTTCGTAGGTACAAAGCGCCAGGCTCGTGAAATCGTTGCTGAAGAAGCAGCGCGTTGCGGCATGCCTTTCGTTGATCACCGCTGGTTAGGCGGTATGCTGACTAACTACAAAACAGTTAAGCAGTCGATCAAGCGTCTGGAAGAGTTGCAAGTTATTGTTTCTAATGAAAACAGTGGCTACGGCAAGAAAGAATTGCTGGACATGAACCGTGAAGTAGAAAAACTCAATCGTAGCCTGGGCGGCATCAAGGATATGAAGGGTCTGCCAGACGCGATTTTCGTAATCGACACTGGTTACCAAAAGGGTACTTTGGTTGAAGCCAAGAAACTGGGTATCCCGGTTATCGGCGTGGTTGATACCAACAACAACCCTGAAGGTATTGATTTCGTTATCCCTGGTAACGATGATTCAAGCCGTGCAATTCGTTTATACGCTCAAGGTATGGCTGATGCCGTGCTTGAAGGTAAAAACCAATCAGCACAAGAACTTGTCGAAGCAGCCGCAGTAGCAGCCGCACAGTAATTTCGTA
>JBOFGM010000154.1:0-5669 GCA_051649105.1 Iodobacter sp.
AAATCCGCTTGTTTCACATCCGCCAGAATTAAATTCTGCTCATGCGAAATGCGTAATTCGCCAAAAGAATATAAATCGGCCAGATCGGCCACGGCAGCAAGCTGTGCGCTGCTGGCGTCCCCTGGCGCCACCCCATGCTTTTTAAGGCTTAAAGTCACCGCGGCATAACCGGGCTGCTTATGTTTAAACACATTGCGACTGACCCAGCGCTCAAAGGCTTTATTATCCTGTTGCCGCTGAATAAATCCGGCATCATCCCCGCCCAATACCGCGTAATCCGGCATAGTAAAGAAGCCTTGCATGCGCTCAATTTCTGCCAGGGTTAAGGTCTGCGGACCGTCTTTAATAAAAGCCCATTCCGTTTCAACCTTGCTGGCAAAGACTTCCGGCGTCATGGCTTTTACCAGAATTTTAATCCGGGCTTTATATTTATTATCGCGGCGGCCATAGCGGTTATAAACCCGCAAAATCGCATCCAGATAAGTTAATAAATGCATTGCCGGTAAAAATTCGCGAATCACACTGCCAATAATCGGGGTGCGGCCAAGGCCACCACCGGCAATCACTTTAAAGCCCACTTCACCGGCGCTGTTTTTAACCACATTCAGGCCAATATCGTGCACCCAGATGGCGGCACGGTCATGTTCCGAGCCATTGACCGCAATTTTAAATTTACGCGGCAAATAAGCATATTCAGGATGAAAAGTGGACCATTGGCGGATAATTTCACACCATGGGCGCGGATCAATCAGCTCATCATAAGCCACACCGGCAAACTGGTCGGACGAGGTATTCCGGATGCAATTGCCCGAGGTCTGAATGGCGTGCATTTGCACTGTGGCCAATTCTTCCAGAATATCGGGAATGGCTTCTAATTTGGGCCAGTTATATTGAATATTCTGGCGGGTCGTAAAGTGCGCATAATCTTTATCATATTTTTGCGCAATATCAGCGAGTTTACGCAGCTGAATACTGGTCAGATTTCCATAAGGAATCGCCACGCGCAACATCGGTGCATGACGTTGAATATACAGGCCATTTTGCAAACGCAAAGGACGGAATTCTTCCTCGCTTAATTCGCCGGCTAAAAAGCGGCGGGTCTGGTCACGGAATTGAACCACACGCTGGTCTACGATGCGTTGGTCGTAGTCGTCGTAGATATACATCAGAATCATCCAGAAGAAGGGATCGGGCTATCCGCCGCCAAGGTATATAAACCGCAACAAAAAGGGCAGAAAATCTCACGACTTGCAGAGATTTATCTACCCAAGTGTGCTTCGTCCGGCCGCATAAAACGAGTCTGCAGGCCAATTTACAGCACAGACTATACCAGCGGCACTTTGCAAACCAAATGACTATTTTTGAATATGTTTAGGCCGCATTGTGTATATGACACACTGTGAAGCGCCGAAACAACCGGCAAAAATGGCAGCTTATCCGCCCGCCACAGCTTACTGCCCCTGCCGTTATGCGCAATAGCTGGCAGATCCTGCGTGATCAGGCCCATTTGAGCGGCTGATTCTTCCTGTGAAATACTCTTTTTTTAACGGATTTCACCCCACGCCAGGCACCAACATCACACAGCGTACAGGTGATTTGTTTACATGACTCTTGCACGAGGGGTATCCTCCCATTTCAACCGAACCTTGAATATTCAGCATGACACTCCAAAGCACCCTGATTCAACGCCTTGACTACACCGCACCGGCTTTTTTAATCGACCGGGTAGACCTCACTTTTGAACTGGAAGAGCAGCATGCCCGCGTTCTGTCCAGACTGGTTCTGAAGCGAAACCCACAGGCAGCCCCAGGCCGGGCGCTGGAACTGGTTGGTGAAGAGCTGCAGCTGGAATCCATTAAGCTCGATGGCGCGCCCCTGAAGGCCGACGCCTATGTCTTAAGCGATACCACGCTGGTGATTGCCGATATGCCCGATGAGGCCATTCTGGAGCTGGTCACGCTGATTCGCCCGCAAACCAATACCAGCTTAAACGGGCTGTATGTCTCGGGTGGTAACTTTATTACCCAGTGCGAAGCCGAAGGCTTTCGCAAGATCACCTATTATCTGGACCGCCCGGATGTGATGGCGAAATTCACCACCACCATTATTGCGGATAAAACCCGCTATCCGATACTGCTCTCTAATGGTAACCGCGTGGGCAGTGGCGCCATGGACAGAAACCGTCACTGGGTAAAATGGGTTGATCCGTTTAAAAAACCGGCTTATTTATTTGCACTGGTCGCAGGCAAGCTGGTTGTGCTGGCCGATCAGTATCTGACCCGCAGTGGCCGTCAGGTTGCGCTGGAGATCTTTGTTGAGCCCGGCAATCTGGATAAATGCCACCATGCCATGGCCGCCATTAAAAAGGCCATGCGCTGGGATGAAGAGCGCTTTGGGCTGGAATACGATCTGGATACCTATATGATCGTGGCCACCAGCGACTTTAATATGGGGGCCATGGAAAACAAGGGCCTCAATATTTTCAACACCAAATATGTGCTGGCCAAACAAGACACCGCCACCGATGTCGATTTTGACGGCATTGATGCCGTAGTTGCCCATGAATACTTCCATAACTGGACCGGTAACCGGGTGACTTGCCGTGACTGGTTTCAGCTGAGCTTAAAAGAAGGCCTGACGGTTTACCGCGATCAGGAATTCTCCAGCGATATCGGCAGCCGCTCGGTGGAACGCATCAACAATGTGAAAGTACTGCGTGAAATGCAATTTGCCGAAGATGCCGGCCCGCAGGCGCATTCGGTTCGTCCGGAAGCCTATGCAGAAATTAATAATTTCTACACCGTCACCATTTATGAAAAAGGGGCGGAAGTGGTGCGTATGTATGCCACCCTGCTCGGCCGCGAAGGCTTTCGTAAAGGGATGGATCTGTACTTTAAGCGCCATGATGGCCAGGCTGTGACCTGTGATGATTTCCGTGCGGCCATGGCGGACGCCAACGGGGCCGATCTGACGCAGTTTGAAGAATGGTATAAACAAGCCGGCACGCCGGAGCTGGCTATCCGCAGCGAATATGATGCAGACAGCAAGACTTATACCCTGGATATCACGCAAAGCTGCCCGGCCACACCAGGCCAGGATGAAAAGCGCGCTTTCCATATTCCGCTGGCCATTGGTCTTTTGGATCAGCATGGCAAAGATCAGGCGCTGCAACTGGCAGGGGAAGACGCCGCTCAGGGCACCACGCGGATTCTGGAGCTGCGCGAAGCGCATCACCGCTTCAGCTTTATCAATATCGAAGCCGGCACGGTGCCGTCTTTACTGCGCGATTTTTCTGCACCCGTAAAATGCCGCTACCCGTACAGCGATGAAGAACTGGTCTTTTTAATGGCGCATGACAGCGATGCCTTTAATCGCTGGGAAGCAGCTAATACCTTTGCCACCCGTCTGTTATTGTCGCTGTATGCCAGCAATGACAACAGTGCGGCTCCGGCCAGCTTTATTAATGCCCTGCGTAAACTGCTGAGCGAGAAGCTGGACCCGGCGCTGATTGCCTTAATGCTGGAGCTGCCACGCGAAAACTATCTGCTGGAGCAAATTGATCAGGCCGATCCTTGCCTGATGCATCAGGTGCATCGCAGTGTAAAAGCCCGGATTGCGCGTGAACTGCGTCCGGAATTATTAGCCACCTATCTGAAGCTCAATGATGGTGCGGCGTATCAATATGAAGACGCCGGCAAACGCAGCCTGAAAAATATTTGTCTGGATTATCTGGCCGAGCTGGATGAGCCGCTGGTCAGCGAATTGCTGGGTAAGCAATATCGCCTCAGCGACAATATGACAGACCGCTTAGCCGCGCTGAAAGCGCTGGTGAACCGCGATGGCGGCGAAGCCCAGCTGGCCGATTTTGCCGCTAAATGGCAGGATGATGCGCTGGTCATGGATAAATGGTTTGCCCTGCAATCCACCAGCCGCCGCCCGGGTGCCCTGTCCCGCGTGCAGCAGTTAATGGATCATCCGGCCTTTTCGCTGAAGAACCCCAATAAGGTGCGTGCGCTGATTATGGGTTTCTGCATGCAAAATGCCCAGCATTTCCATGCCGCAGACGGCTATGGCTATGCCTTTGCTGCCGACCGGATTATTGAGCTGGATAAACTGAACCCGCAAGTGGCGGCCCGTCTGGCTTCCAGCTTTAACCGCTGGAAGAAAATGGAGCCGCAACGCCGGCTGATGATGCAGGCCGAGTTGCAAAGGATTGCCCAGCAAACCGGCTTATCCAACGATCTGGCAGAAATTGTGAATAAAGCGCTGAGCTGATCAGCCGCTGATTTTCATAGCTGCTGTTAAAAACCTCCGGGTAGGCCCGGAGGTTTTTTTACGCCTAATCAAGCCAGATGCATGGCCTGGCGCTGCGGTGCGGCACCGCCTTTGGCTTTATTTTGTTTACCCGCATAGTCACTGCCAATCAACGCCTCTGCATCTTCCAGGCTGACGCCCTGAGTTTGCAGCCACTCTGCAACCATTTTGGCCAGACGGTCCAGCGCAATCCGGTGCGTGGCATCGGTATTTAAATATAACCAATCGGCAAAGGCCATAAAACGGGCAAAGGGCGCATCGCCCAAAAGCACCGGCAAGGTATGAGCAAAGCGGCCCGAATTGGCCACCAAATCCCAATAGCGGGCAAAGCGAACCAGACGCTGCATGGTTGTAAAATCAATCAGCTTATTGGCCAGAATGGTATACGGCGGGAAAGGATCATAAACCATGCCAAAATCTTCGGTATGCCGCGCAATTGGCGTGCCGCGCAAGCGTTTTAAAATACCAAACTGAATTTCATGCGGCTGCAAGGCATAGAGCTGATCAAACCCCCGGCCAAAACTTTCCATATCTTCGCCGGGCAAACCGGCAATTAAATCCACATGTAAATGGGCATGGGAATGCGCTATCAGCCAGCGGATATTATCGGCCGCTTTTATATTATTTTGTTTGCGGCTGACTAAGGCCTGCACTTCTGGATTAAAACTTTGAATGCCAAGTTCAAATTGCAAAGCGCCTGGCGGAAAGCGGGTAATTCCTTCTTTTAAGGCATCCGGCAAATGATCGGGCACCACTTCAAAATGGGCAAAGACCGGGTCATCCGGATGCGCGGCAATTTTATCCAGAAAGAATTGCATAATCTTTAAGCTGGATTTGATATTTAAATTAAAGGTGCGATCCACAAATTTAAACAGCCGTGCACCGCGCTGATACAGCGTTTCCATTTCGGCCAAAAACAAATCCAGATCAAATGGCCAGGCGGTTTTATCCAGCGCAGATAAACAGAATTCGCATTTAAACGGGCAGCCGCGGTAGGCTTCCACATATAAAGTACGATTACGGATATCTGCATCGCTATATAAAGAATAAGGCAAAACCAATTCATTCAGCGGCGCTTGCACCCCGGTATGGATCTTCATCAGCGGCTGCGGGCCGTTCAGAATTTGCCGGCATAAGGCGGGTAAAGTGACCTCACCCCAGCCGGTGACCACATAATCGGCCAATTGCACAATACTCTGCCCGGCCGTTTCATAAGAGACTTCCGGCCCGCCCAGAATAATTTTAACCTCCGGTGCCACCCGCTTTAGCATGGACACTACCCGCTCGGTTTCTTCCACATTCCAGATATACACCCCAAAACCAATAATTTTTGGCTGATGGGTTAATAGCTTTTC
>JBOFGM010000155.1:0-4541 GCA_051649105.1 Iodobacter sp.
AGCTTCCCTACTGTTTTGCTGTTTACCACCCTGCTGCGCCTGTCGCTGAATGTGGCTTCAACCAAGCTGGTACTGACCGAGGGCCATAACGGGGCCGATGCCGCGGGTAAAGTGATTGAAGCCTTTGGTCACGTACTGATTGGCGACAATCTGACCGTGGGTGTGGTTGGCTTTATTATTCTGACCATTATTAACTTTGTGGTGATTACCAAGGGTGCCGGGCGGATTGCCGAAGTATCGGCCCGCTTTACGCTGGATGCGATGCCCGGTAAGCAAATGGCCATCGATGCCGATCTGAATGCCGGCATGATCGGAGAAGAAGAAGCCAGAAAGCGCCGGACTGAAATCTCGCTGGAAGCGACCTTCTTCGGTTCTATGGATGGTGCATCCAAGTTCGTGCGCGGGGATGCGGTCGCCGGGATTATGATCATGGTGATCAATATCATCGGCGGTTTAATTGTCGGTATGGCGCAGCATGACCTGCCTTTTGCCGAAGCCGGTAAAACCTACACCCTGCTGACTATTGGTGATGGCCTGGTCGCCCAGCTGCCCTCGCTGATTATTTCTGTCGCAGCCGGTATTGTGGTTTCACGGGTGGGCGATGGCGAAGATTTATCCGAACAAATTCTGGGGCAAATGTTTTCCCAGCCACAGGTGCTGTACGTCACCTCCAGCGTTCTGGGTATTTTAGGGGTGATTCCTGGTATGCCGCATACCGCCTTTTTACTGATGGCGGCGGTATTGGCCTGGATCGGCTGGCAGCTGGATCAAAAGAAAAAAGCACCGGCAGGTGCGGGCGCAGAAAGTGGCGCAGCGGCAGGGGGAGCGGCGGCTGGTCAGCCAGGAGCGGCCCCCGCGGCGGCAGCGCCTTTACAGGAAGTCAGCTGGAATGATGTGCAACCGGTTGACCCGGTGGGGCTGGAGGTCGGCTACCGGCTGATTCCGCTGGTCGACCGGAATCAGGATGGCGAGCTGCTGCGGCGGATTCGTGGCATCCGGAAGAAAATCGCTCAGGAGCTGGGGTTTTTGGTGCCCTCGGTGCATATCCGCGACAATCTGGAACTCAAACCCAATCAATATCGCATTCAGCTCAAAGGCGTGGATGTGGGTAAAGGGGAAGCCTTTGCCGGGCAATGGCTGGCCATTAATCCTGGCAATGCCGTCGGGCAGCTGCCGGGCACGCAAACCCAGGATCCTACTTTTGGCCTGCCAGCGGTCTGGGTGGATGCCAGCTTAAGAGATCAGGCGCAGGCTTTTGGCTATACCGTCGTGGATGCCTCCACCGTGGTCGCCACCCATATTTCTAATATTTTACAAAGCCACTCTGCCGAACTCCTGGGCCGGGAAGAAGTACAGCAATTACTGGAACATTTTGGTAAAGAAGCCCCCAAATTGCTGGAAGATCTGGTTCCAAAAATTATTCCCGTTGGTACATTACAAAAAGTACTGCAAAATTTGCTGGAAGAAGGCATGCATATCCGCGATATGCGCAGTATTTTGGAAACACTGGCCGAGCATATTACCCGGACACAAAATGTGGATGATCTGACTGCGGCCGTGCGCGTTTCTCTGGGCCGGGCAATTGTGCATCAGTTATTCCCGGGCGAAAATGAATTACAAGTTGTGACATTAGAGCCTCAGCTGGAAAATATTTTACTCTCTGCTGTGTCAGGTAATTCACAGGGTGGCCTGGAACCAGGTCTGGCAGAGCGGGTGCTGAAACAGGCTTCCGAGTTATCGGAACAATTAGAGCAACAAGGGATGAGTACCGTGCTGATTGCACCGGCGCAATTGCGCCCTATGCTCAGCCGTTTTTTACGCCGCTCTATTCCCGGTTTGCGGGTTATTGCCCATACTGAGATTCCGGACAGCAAAACAATCCGGATTGTCGGTATGCTGGGGGCAAATTAAGCAGCTCAGTGTGACTAAATTGTCATTTATAAAAATATAAATACCTGATTCACAATAAAATGGCCGGTATGCTGAGCCGGCGCACTGCAATTAAAAAAAACAGCAGATATAATTAAATACGCTCCAAAAGCAGATAAAACTTGCAGATACAGCGGGATCAGCCAGCCCATAGCGGATCATTTTTAACCGTCTCTGCGGTGATTACCCTGTTTTTTACCAGCGATGATTTAGGTTTAATGCGTTTTTGCCTGCCCTGTTAAGGGTAAACTGGCCCCCATATTTAACTCATCTGTATTAACTTAACCGGTGTGCAGCCAATCACTTGCATGGGGATAATCTCTTGTTTTCACACGGCAACTGGATATGGTCGTAAAAAAGTTCTACGGAGCGACTACGCGTGACGCCTTGCGTCAGGTTCGTGATGAACTTGGCCCCGATGCGCTGATCCTGTCCAATCGTCAGGTGTCTGGCGGCGGGATTGAGATCATGGCCGTAGCCGATGCCGATGTCGCTGCACTGACCAATGTCCAGAGCGTTGCCGCACAGCCACGCCCCAATACCCGCGGCGCACAAAATGGTGCCCGCCTGCTGCAAAGCGCTCAGGCCTCAGCCCCGATCAGTAAAGCCCTTGCCCGCTCATATGCCATTCCGGATGATGACGAGGATGACGACGACAGCGTGCTGCATGATGAACCCATGGTTCTGCGCAGCAACCGCCCCGCCTCTGCTGCACGGGCTGAAACACCGGCTGAAGCCAAGCCGCTGCCCATTGACAGTAACCCTGAATATCAGCAGCCCCGGCCTGCCCGTCCGGCCCCCCGTACACCTGCGCCGGCCGCTCAGGCACCGCGCCGCACGGCGGCAGAACGCACCCTGCCCACCTTCAGCTTTGAAGATGAAGCCGCGCCGGCAGCTCCCAATCCGGCCGATAAAGAAGCCATGGATGGCATTGCCCGTGAAATACGACTTTTACGCGGCTTATTAGAAAGCCAGCTGGCAGGCATGGCCTGGGGTGAGTTATCCCGCCATGCGCCTGAAAAGCTGGAAGCACTGCGCCAGTTATTATCCGCCGGCTTTTGTCCGGCCCTGTCCCGTCAGCTGGTTGAAAAAATGCCGGCCCAAATGACGCTGGATCAGGGCATGCGCTGGGTTAAAGCCGCGCTGACGCATAATCTGGCCGCGGCCACCACCGATGATGATCTGATTAACCGTGGCGGTATTTACGCCCTGATCGGCCCGACCGGCGTGGGTAAAACCACCACCGTCGCCAAGCTGGCGGCGCGCTGCGCACTATTGCACGGCCCGGATTCTGTGGCCCTGCTGACCACCGACAGTTACCGGATTGGTGCCCATGATCAGCTGCGGATTTACGGCCGGATTATTGGTGTGCCCGTCCATGAAGTAAAAGATGAAACCGATTTGCAATTTACCCTGGCCGATCTGAGTGAAAAGCATCTGGTTCTGATCGATACGGTGGGGATGGGACAGCGGGATCAGCGGATCAGCGAGCAACTGGCTTTATTTGATGAAGACAATGTCTCCACCCTGCTGCTGCTGGCCGCCAATGCCCAGACCGGCACGCTGGATGATGTGGCCCGCCGCTACCGCAATACCCATCTGGCTGGCTGCATTCTGACCAAGCTCGATGAAACCATGAATTTAGGTGGCTGCCTGGATGTGGCCATCCGCCATAAACTGCGTCTGCACTTTTTAACCAATGGCCAGCGGGTGCCGGAAGATCTGCACCGTGCCAATGTGTCTTATCTGGTCGACCGGGCTTTTCGCAGCGAAGCGCAAAACAGCGCCTTTGCCTTAAAGCCGGATGAATTCCCGTTGTTTATGGGCTCGCAGGGCGGCACTCTGGATGCCCCGCTGGATTTTAATATGAGTAATGCCCGTGGCTAGTCTTTGGTCTGATCAGGCTGCCGGGCTGCGTGCCATGATTGCGCCCACGCCTTGCCGCAGCATCAGCCTCAATGGCGGGCGCGGCGGCAGCGGCACCACCACGCTGGCCATTAATCTGGCGGCAGCGCTGGCAGAACGTAACCGCGAAGTCATTTTACTGGATGAATTCAGTGGGATCGGCAATGCCGCACACCGGATGCGGCTGGAACAGCGTCATGAATTAGATCATGTGCTGCGCCGCGAAGTGACTCTGGCAGATACGCTGCTGGCCACCGAAGCCGGCTTTTCTATTTTGCCTATCAGCGCCCAGGCCACCGTATTAAGCAGCCTGAATGAGCGCGAACTCACCTGGTTATCGGCCGAGTTTGAGCAGCTCACCCAATATGCCGAATTTTTACTGCTCGATACCCGCCCTTCCGCCAGCCATGGCGTGCCTTGTCTGAGCCTTGCGGCCGATGATGTCATGGTCATCGTATCCAACAGCGCCGAATCGCTGACCGATGCCTATGCCACCATCAAATTACTGGGCACCGAATACGCCAGACGTGATTTCCGGATTTTAGTGAACCGGGTGGATACCATTACCGAAGCCGGGCTGATCTTTAACCGCCTGCGCAGCGTTGCCAAACAATATCTGGGCGATGCCGTGCAAATGCGGCTGATCGGCTATGTGCCGGAAGATGAAAAATTAAAACGGGCCGGCCGGCTGGGCCGCACCGTACTGG
>JBOFGM010000156.1:0-5003 GCA_051649105.1 Iodobacter sp.
TGCTCGTCAACTTTAGGGGCCGGGGTTGGAGCAGGGGTCGGAGCCGGTGTTGGCTTGACGACCGGAGCCGGGCTTGGGGTGCTGACCGGTTTAGCGGTAGGAGCCGCGGTGGGGGCCGGTGTGGCAACCGGTTTGGCCGGCGGGGTCACTTGCGCTACTTTAGCCGGAGGTGCTTTGCCTGCCGGTGCGCCGGACGGATTGCCAAATAAGCTGCCAACCATCTTCAGCTTGGTTTGTACTGCCGGATTACTGCCTTCTAACTGCAGTGCCTTGTCATAGGCTTGTGAGGCCAGCCGGGCATATAAATCGCCCAGATTTTCATGGGCCGTGGCATACGCCGGATTAGTCTGTATGGCCATCAACAGCGCGGCACGGGCTTTATCCAGCTGGTTTTGCTGGGCATAGAGCACGGCCAGATTATTATAAGGCTCTGGCAATTGCGGATTGTCGGCAGAAAGCTGGGTAAAGGCTTTAATCCCTTCCTCGGTTCGGCCCATTTCCGTCAGGATAATGCCGCGCAAAAAACGTACCGACGGATCTTTAGGATTTTTAACTAAAAATTTATCTGCACGATCTAATGCCTGTGGCAATTGCTTTGATTTGAGCAATTGCTGAATATCTTCCGGGTCCCCCGCGTGAACGCTGAAAGAGAGAAGAAGGGGCACAAGGGCCAGGGCAATGCGACGCAATGTCATAATTTGTATCCGAAACGGAGGGCTGGCACTAAACCCGGCGAGTTTAACAAAAAACGGGTGATCTTGTCCTGTGAACCTGCCCCCTTGGTATGCTATCTATCTTGCTTTTAATCACCTCTGAACTGTTTATGCCCGTTGCGAGGCGTGAGTCCTTTGCGCATAGCCTGTTGCCGGATTTGATTTTGCGGGAATCAGGGCGGGGCATTCTGGTGCCGCCTGCTGAACAGGGGTTTTTGCTGGCGCGCGCGGATGGAAAAATGCACACTGGCGCTGTTTATTTTGTATTGGAGTGATAGTGATGACGAATCGTTTTGCTGAAACAGTGGTGTTATTTAATGACGATGGCCTTGGCAAGGCTGACGATGTATTGCGCCATAAACTGGCGGTTAATTATTTGCGCACGCTGATTGAATTAGAGCAATACCCTATGGCCATTCTTTTGTATGCCGAAGGGGTCAGGCTGGTTGCATCCCCATCTCCTTGTCTGGCGGAGCTCACCGAGCTTGCCAGCGCAGGCGTTCCTGTTATCGCCTGCCGGACTTGCCTCGATTACTCAGGCTTGATGGACGATGTGGCTGTTGGTGAGATTGGCAATATGATGCGGATTGTGGAGCTGCAAGCGTTGGCTGAGAAAGTAATTACGGTGTGATTTTTCAGGTTTAGTAGTGGGCACTAAAGCAGATCACTTACCATGTAAGGCCTGAAATACAAGGGTAATGGGGGTTTTTTTGCGGCCGGACTAAAAAAATACCCGATATGATCAATAAGTAGCACTTTCAACGGTGCGTTTTTTTGTAAGCGGCGTTACACTGAAATGTTTATCTTTGCTTCTCAGGCCCCCGTCATGCAAATTACTGTTGTAAAACACCCGCTGGTACAGCACAAACTGGCGCTTTTGCGCGCAGAAAATGTGAGCACCAATAAATTTCGACTATTGACTGAAGAATTAGCGCGACTTTTAGCCTATGAAGCAACGCGCGATTTACCACTGGAAACAATGATGATTGCCGGATGGTGTGGTCCGGTTGAAGTTCAGCAGGTTAAGGGTAAAAAACTGACCGTGGTGCCTATTTTACGTGCCGGTTTAGGTATGTTAAATGGCGTGCTGGATCTGGTGCCTTCTGCCAAGATCAGTGTGGTTGGTCTGGCCCGTAATGAAGAAACACTGCAGCCTGAGCCTTACTTTGAAAAGTTTGTGGGTAATCTGGAAGATCGTCTGGCATTGATCATTGATCCGATGCTGGCAACAGGTGGCTCTTTAGTCGCCACTATTGATATGTTAAAGCGTAATGGTTGTAAAGATATCAAAGCGATTGTAATGGTTGCCGCGCCTGAAGGCGTGAAGCTGGTGAATGATGCCCATCCGGATGTGGAAATTGTGTCTGCATCGCTGGATAGTCATTTGGACGAGCGTGGTTATATTATTCCGGGTTTAGGCGATGCCGGAGATAAGATTTTTGGTACGACGAAAGCATAAAGCGACCAAGTTTTAAATCATCCCCCTTTTCAAGAAGGGGGATTTTTGTATCTACTGATAAAAGGGCTGTGTTTATGTGGTTTGCTTTAAAACAGTTTGTCTCCGGCGCGCAGATTTTATTTGTGGCGTTTGGTGCCTTGGTTCTGGTTCCGTTATTAACCGGCTTAAATCCAGCCATGGCCTTATTGGGCGCAGGCGTGGGAACGCTGGTATTTCAATGGATTACCGGCCGTAAAGTCCCTATTTTCCTGGGCTCCTCTTTTGCGTTTATTGGCCCGATTATTTTCGCCATGCATACCTGGGGTCAGGCGGCGACGCAATTTGGCTTGTTTGCCGCAGGCTTTATGTATTTTGTGATTGCCGGCTTAATTAAATGGCGCGGTATGGGTTTTATTCATAAATTATTGCCGCCCGTGGTGATCGGCCCGGTGATTATGGTGATTGGTCTTTCGGTGGCAGTGGCCGCATCCGGCATGGCTATGGGGCAGGGCGGCGGTAAACAGCTGGTGGCCTATGATATCTCGCTGTTTTTAGCGGCCATTTCGCTGGGTACCACCATTTTGGTATCGGTATTTGCCGGTGGGATGCTGCGCCTTGTGCCGATTTTATCGGGTGTGATTGTGGGCTATGTGGCCGCCATTTTCCTTGGCGTGATTGATTTTACGGCTATTGTGGCGGCTCCTTGGTTTGCCATGCCGCATTTTGTAACACCGGAAGTGAACTGGGCTGCTGCCTTGTTTATGTTGCCGGTGGCGATTGCGCCAACCATTGAGCATATTGGTGCCGTAATGGCGGTAGGTAAGGTAACCGGGGATGATTACACCGTGACGCCTGGTTTGCACCGCACCCTGGCCGGTGATGGTTTCGGGGTCTGTTTTGCCGGTTTAATTGGTGGCCCGCCGATTACTACATATTCAGAAGTCACCGGTGCCTTAATGATTACCCGTAACTTTAATCCGGTGATTATGACCTGGGCGGCTGTGCTGGCCGTGATTCTGGCGTTCTTTGGTAAGTTTAATGCCTTGCTGCAATCAATTCCGCTGCCGGTTATGGGCGGTATTATGGTGCTGCTGTTTGGTACCATCGCCAGTATTGGCCTGAAAACACTGATCGATGCCAAAGTAAATCTGATGGCGCCGCGCAATCTGGTGATTGTGTCGGTGGTGCTGACTTGCGGGATTGGCGGCCTGATGCTGAAGATTGGTGATTTTAATCTGGCAGGCGTGGGTCTGGTGAGTGTATTGGCAATTGTGATTAATTTATTGCTGCCGGCTGAGCAGGCAGAAGCATAAGAATCTGCCGGGCTGTGCGGCCTGAAGTGCGAAGGGCTGGCCATGAATGGGCCAGCCCTTTTTTACAGATCGGTAGATCGGCGTTTAAATCTGAGCGTAGCATCTATAAACTCTTCAATCTCGGGTACGGCATCAAACTGCACTACACAGTAGATTTTCCAGCCGTCTGCGTTACGCTTAACGTGATAACAGGTGCCATATTGCCATGGGTCGGCTTCCAGTCGCGTCACCGACCAGACAAGGTTGACGGTAGCAAAATGGGTGTCAATTTGCAGGATGTCTTTAATTTTATAAGTTGCGCTGAGAAACCCCTGTTGCTCAAACCAGCCCAGCAAGCTTGCTGTGGCGGGCAGAAGCAAATCCATTGTTTCCCAGACCGTTCCCTGCCCTTGATGGATGGTCATAAAGGGTAAGGCAAACAGGGATGACGTTGCGTTTGCGTCTAAGGCCGAATAAGCCTCACCATATTGTTCAAAAAATGCTTCTAATCCTTGGCTCACTTCGTGGTACTCCATTATTCAGCGCGCATTGTTTTGTACATGGCACTATAAAACAATACGGTAATTTTCTTGTATGCTTATTTATACTCTTTGTAAATGATTTAAACAGGAAAAAGCATATCCAGCGTTGCTGATGGTTTTAGCAACGCTGAATCACTCATAAAGGCTTATTGAACTTTAATGCCTGTCCAGTAGCGGCTTAGCAGACGTCGCTCTTTTGCGTCGTAAGCGCGTAATAACGTCCATTTGGAAAAGTCCTGCGGCTTGGGATTGAGCACTGGATGCTGACGCAGCTCGACATCCAGAAAAGGAGAGGCCGTTCTGACCGGGCTGATGCCCCCGCTGGCTTTCGATTGGGCGGCCGCGGTTTTACCTTCCAGCAGGAAATCAATAAATTGATGGGCCAGATCAGGCCTTGGCGCATCTCGCATAATGGTGACCGTATCCATCCACCATTCATTGCCTTCTTTTTGCGCCGTAAATTCCAGGTGGAATTTGCGTTTGGTCTCAATCACTTCCCGGCGGGCCTGGAACAGATCGGAGCTGTTGCCCATGGCCAGCCAGATATTACCGCTGGCCAGCTGACGGCTGTAGCTGTCGTTGTTAAAGGCGGCCCAGTAAGGTTTGGCTTTGCGGATCACTTCACTGGCGGCGGCCAGATCTTCTTGTTTGCCAGAGTTAGGATCTTTGCCCAGATACATCAGTGCGGCGGCAAAGAGTTCGCGTGAACTATCCAGAACCGTGACTTTGTTTTTTATTTTTTTAAGCTCGGCCGGATCAAAAATCGCCGCCCAGCTGGTGGGGTCGACGCCTGCCGCTTTCAGTTTTTCAGCGTTATAGCCCAGAAGGGTGACGCCAATCATAAAGGGCTGGTGAAATTTATTATCCTTGTCATAAGGAATATGCTGAAAAGCAGGTAATACATCGTTGCTGTGTGGCAGCTTGTTTTTATCCAGCGGTAATAATTTACCCGGGCCGATCAGGGCCGGCAAAACAAAGGTTGAAGGGAAAATCAGATCATAACCCTTGGCACCAGCCG
>JBOFGM010000157.1:0-1634 GCA_051649105.1 Iodobacter sp.
TAAAGACAAAAGCCCCTTCTTGCAGAAAAACCGGCCAATAGGAACCAGGCAGACGGTCTGGGTTTTGTAATATTTTCTCTGCCATATCGACCGCCGCTCTGCCTTGCGACGCGCCCTCCAGCACCAGTCCTCCGGCTGACTTGCCTTTGCCTACAGCAAAATCCCAAAAAGCAAACAAAGGCTTATTCACATGGCTGTTGGTCCAGGCCATCACCTCTTCAGAATCTGCAAACAGCCCTTTTTCAATTTTTATATTCTGATATAAACCAACAACCACCGCATCGTAATTGTTTTTATCGACATCGGTAATTTCTTTTTTCCACTCGTCCAGTGTGCTGCAGAGTTTGACCTCAAAGGTAATATTATTTAACACCAGGGACGAGCGCCCCATAAATGAATCGTTATAAATAATACTGGATGTCCGGTCGCCATCAAAAAGAATTAATACTTTTTTTGCTTTAGGCAACAGCGCCTTAATAAAATAGGAAGAACGCTGAAATAAAGGGCGCTCCAGTATGCCGCTGATGTATTTGGGTTCTTTTTTAAAGTAGGAGCGAGGATTTTTATTAATCCCTAAATAAACCACCGGGATTGACCGGGATTCAAGGTCTTCACCCAGAAACTCTAATGCGGCATCATCCCCCAGAATCACCAGAGCCGGCTTTATTTTATCAATCAGATTCAGTGCTTTATCTGCCATCCCGTGAGCATCTTCAGGCGGCAGTCTTTTTGTGTTCATTTCAAAAAAGGTTAATTGATATTGCCGCCCCAGCTTATCAATAATGGGCTTTCTGTATTCTGCATCCCATTTATATTCTTTGTGATAGCTCTCCACCACCACAATCTGTTTGTTGTCAGCAAATACAGAAAAGGAAAACAGCATAATCAAGAGAAGAATTGTTTTCAAAGGAAGGCTCCAGTTTGTAATTAACTTACACCCAGATTAAATATCGTCCTTTGAAGCATAGCATTTGAAATTGTTTTTACTTATAAAACAATCCATTGCGCATGCAGGCGCGCCAGGCGCTGCGGCCAGTGACGCCACGCTTGTTAGCCGGATTACATTGCAAAAACCGGGCATCGGTACAATCGGCGGCCGCAGAGTCGCCGATGCCGTTGCCATCTTTCTGGCAGGCTACGCCCCGGGCCGAAAAGCCGTTACTCCGGCCCCCTGACCCGCAGCCTTTTGCATACGGGCATCGCCCTGCGCCCGTTTCAGGTCAGTGTGCAGCCGGCCATAAGGCATGAAAGTGATGCACCGGGCCAATGCCATGCCCCACTTCCAGCTGATCAGCTGCGGCAATAGCGGCCAGCAGATAAGCCTTGGCCGCCGTAACGGTACTGATCCAGTCCGGATGAAGCGGTCGCAAAGCGGCAAGAGCCGCAGATAAAGTGCAACCGGTGCCATGGGTATGCCGGGTAGCAATACGGGAAGCCGCAAAGCGCATCGACTGATCCGGGGTAATCAGCCAGTCCGGGCTTTCTGTGCCCCCCAGATGACCGCCCTTCATCAGTACCGCTTGCGCCCCAAGCGCCAGTAAGGCCCGGCCCTGATCCTGCATTTCCTCTTCAGTGCGCGCTTCGGCCACACCCAGCAAGGCCGCGGCCTCGGGTAAATTAGGGGTGATTAAATG
>JBOFGM010000158.1:0-2806 GCA_051649105.1 Iodobacter sp.
CAATATTAAAGAAGCACCCGGCGGATTACGGGATTTGCATTTAATTGGCTGGATTGCAGCCAGCCAGGGACTGGGGCGCGACTGGCATGCGCTGGCCCGGCTGAATATGCTGACCGAAGAAGAAATTGTTAAATTAGAAAATGCCGAACGGGTATTGCGCAGTTACCGGATTCAATTGCACTGGCTGGCCAAACGCCGGGAAGACCGTATTCTGTTTGATTATCAGCATACCTTAGCCAGCAATTTTAACTTTACCGACAGCGAAAAAGGCGTCCTGCGGCTGCGGGCCAGTGAAGCGCTGATGGCCACCTATTACCGGGCCGCCCGGATTATCAGCCAGCTGGCCCCTCTTTTGGTTGAAGCCTTGCGCGCGCGCATTTTCTCCCAGGTGGGCGCAGAAATCCGTCCGGTGAATGAGTATTTTCAATTACGGGGCTCTTCTTTAGAAATCACCGCTCCGGATGTGTTTAAACGTGAACCCTCCACCATTCTGGAATTATTCTGGCAATTAGAAAAATTGCGCGATGCCCGGGATATTGCCCCGGAAACCCTGAGGGCGCTGTGGCATGCCCGCTCCAGAATTAATGATTCATTTCGCAGCAACCCGGTTAATCAGCAGTTATTTATTAATATTTTCCGTGAGCCGCGCGGTTTAACCCGGGTATTACGCCGGATGAATCAATACGGTGTATTGGGCCGTTTTATTCCTGAATTTGGCAAAATTGTCGGCCGGATGCAGCATGATTTATTCCATGTTTATACCGTGGATGAACATACCTTAATGGTATTAAGAAATGTCCGCCGTTTTGCCGTTAATGCCTTTATTCATGAATATCCGCTTTGCTCCCGGCTGATGGCCGAATTTGAGCGCCCGGAAGTATTATCCCTGGCCGCGTTATTTCATGATATTGGCAAGGGCCGTGGCGGGGATCATTCGGTATTGGGTAAAGAAATTGCCACCCGCTGGTGCAAAGGCATGCCTTTGCCAGAGGACGATGCCGATTTAATTTGCTGGCTGGTGGAGCATCATTTAACCATGTCCGCCGTGGCGCAAAAACAAGATGTGTATGATCCGGAAACCATTCAGACCTTTGCTACGCTGGTAGGCAATCAACGCCGGCTGACCGCGATTTATCTCTTAACCGTTGCCGATATCCGCGGCACCAGCCCTAAAGTATGGAACGCCTGGAAAGCCAAATTACTGGAAGACTTATTTAAAGCCACCCAGTATTTATTAAACAGCCAAAACACCACCCGTACCCTGCTGGATGATCGCCAGGATGAGGCGCTGCGTTTAATTCGCCTGCATGGTTTACGCCAGGATGCCCATCTGGATTTCTGGAAAGTACTCGATACGGTTTATTTTCTGCGCCATGATGCCAAAGAAATTGCCTGGCATACCCGCATGCTCTATTCCAGAGTCAATGCCGGCCAGCCTATTGTGCGGGCAAGAATTTCCGAATCGGGCGAAGGCCTGCAGGTGATGGTTTACAGCCTGGATAAAAATGATTTATTTGCCCAGATTTGCAGCTTTTTTGAGCGGGCAGGCTATACCATTTTTGATGCGCATATCCATACCACGGTAAATGGCTATGCACTGGATAGTTTCTATGTCTATATCCCGGATAACCGGGTGGATAATTACCGCGATTTAATTGGCTATATTGAATATGAGCTGAGCCAGCAATTAGAAAAAGATTTGCCATTGGCGTCGGTACATAAAACACGGATATCCCGCCAGCTTAAACATTTCCCTATTCAGCCGCATGTGATGATCCGGCCGGATGAGCGCGGCAAATATCATGTTTTATCGATTACCGCCGGGGATCGCACCGGTTTGTTATCCACCATTGCCCGGATTCTGGCCAAAAACCGGATTGAAATACAATCGGCCAAGATTATGACTTTGGGTGAGCGGGCCGAAGATAATTTCTTAATCAGCGGCGATTTACTGAATGATCAGCACGCGGCGCGCGCCGTGGAAGCGGAATTATTGCAAGCCATTAACAGCTATTAACACCGGGCCCTGCTGCGGCAGGGCCACATCCGCCCGATAGTAAACCATTACCAAACCGGATAAATGGCAAAATATCACATGTAATCAAAGGTTAAACAACAAGTAATACCCTTTATTAGTCCTCACTTTTATTTCATATTAGCGCGAATGAAAACCCAATTACTGAGCCTGGCGCTGGCTTTATTGATCCATATGGGATTATTTTTTTTATATCGCCCGCCAGCTCCCACTACCGTGGTGACGGCACCATTGCAGGTTTTATTGCAGCCCCAAGCACAGCCCCTGACTGCCGCCGCGCCGGCTATCGTCACTCAGCCCGCCCCCAACAGGCCTTTACCGGCAGCCCGGGCAATCAGCAGCCCCGTCGCACCCCGCAAACAGCCCGCCAGCGCCGTGGCAGAAAAAAACACTCTTCCTGCAGAAAGCCCCCCCACACCCGTTCTGAATACCTCGGTAAAAGGCTTACTCAGCGAGCCGGATGCCCACTTTACCGCCAGAAAGCCCCTGCCCAATATGGCGGCCCCCGAAGAGGCCAGGAGAAGCCCCCTTGCCAAATCACTGGATAAAGCGGTGCGGCCCGATTGCAAAACGGCCCATGCCAATTTGGGCCTCTTGGCCATTGTGCCCCTGGCGCTGGATGCCGCCACCGACAGCGGCTGCCAGTGGTAATTACATTTGCTTAAATAAATGGGTAAAGCTGCGGCTGACTTCCAGTTTTTCACTGCTGCCATTCACTTTTACCAATAAACGGCCACGTAGATCTTTAATCACGCCTTCAATCGCCTTGCT
>JBOFGM010000159.1:0-6506 GCA_051649105.1 Iodobacter sp.
ATTATCTTAAAGAAAATGGGCTGGAATTAGCGGCTGTTTTAATTACTCATCACCATCACGATCACGTTAACGGCTTACCTATTCTTTGGTCTCACTACCAAATGCCGGTATATGGTCCTGCCGGCCTGCAATATATCTCTGATCCGGTTACCGATGGCCAAACCCTGAATCTGCTGGATACTGACTTCCAGGTAATGGCCGTTCCCGGTCACACCCAAAATCACCTGGCCTATGCGGGCGCTGGTGCACTCTTTTGTGGTGACACCCTGTTTGCAGCCGGTTGCGGGCGTTTATTTGAAGGCAGCGCCGAGCAAATGCATCACTCTTTGCAACGCCTTGCGGCCCTGCCGGATCAAACACTGGTTTGCTGCACCCATGAATATACACTGACCAACCTGAAATTTGCCCTTGCTGTGGAACCAGGTAATTCAGAACTGCAAATGCGCCAGCAAAGTGACAGTGATTTACGTCACCGGGGGCTGCCTACTTTGCCCTCAACCATTGGCAAAGAAAAGGCCAGTAATCCCTTTTTACGCTGTGATCAGCCCGAAGTGATTGCTGCCGTGCAGGAGCAGGATCCACAAGCACAGAGTACCGTGGAAATTTTTGCCGCACTGCGCAAGTGGAAAGATAACTACCGTTGATTTTAAAAGATTAATGGCCGTCAGGCATAAACAGATTGACAAGATCAGACAGCAGCGGCAGCATCGGTCGCTTATTTTGTAATTTTTGGCGCAGGTGCCCATGAAACATCGCCTCCTCACCGGTCTCATTGCAGGCCTTTGTTCGCTTGGCGCTTACGCCGAAACGCTGGCTCCCGGTAAAATCGATTATCAACTGCATAATCCGAATTTTATTTCACAAGAAGACACCAATCTGACCATCGATACGCTGTTTTCAGATGTGGCCAGTCAGGCAGAATATGCGGATCTCTGGGCAAGGGTCCGCACTGGCTTTACCATTCCTGAGCTGGATAATAATCTGGTGCATAAATGGGAAAACTACTACGCCAGCCGCCCTGAATACCTGAACCGCATTATTAAACGCGGCACACCTTATTTGTATTACGTGGTCAATGAAGTTGAAAAACGCGGTATGCCAATGGAAATCGCGCTTTTACCCATGAGTGAATCCGCTTTTAATCCCAAGGCAGAATCATCGGTAAAAGCAGCGGGTATGTGGCAATTTATGCCTGGCACCGGAAAAGACTACGGACTGGAGCGCACCTGGTGGTATGACGGCCGCCGGGATGTGGTCGCCGCCACAGGCGCAGCGCTGGATTACCTGAGCACCATTTATGGTCAGTTTGGTGACTGGCAACTGGCACTGGCCTCTTATAACTGGGGCCCCAATGCGGTGGCCCGCGCCGTGGCTAAAAACGATGCCGCTGGAATGGGCACGCAATATTCCGATTTACGCATGCCGGATGAAACCCGTAATTACGTCCCCAAGCTGCTGGCCGTGCGCAATATCATTGCTAATCCGGAAGCCTTTGGCGTCAAGCTGACTTCGCTGCCAAACCAGCCTTATTTTGCCACCCTGACGGTTGGTAAACATATGGATGTGAAGGTTGCGGCAGAATTAGCTGAAACCCCGGTCGATGAATTACTGCGCCTTAATCCTGGCTTTATCCGTCCGGTAATTGCTTATAAAGATGACCGTGCACTGGTATTGCCGGTGGCTAAAGTCGCGGTCTTTCAAAAGAATTTAGCCGATTATGATAAGCCCTTATTAAACTGGCAGCCCTATGTGACCAAACAGGGCGAATCGCTGGATAAGCTGGCCGAAACCTTTGGTGTGACTGCCAGCGAATTAAAAGATATTAATGATATTGGCGGGCGCGAGCGCATTGCCCGCGGACAAACCATTCTGGTACCAAAAATAAATGGTCTGGATATCTCTGATCAGCAAACCTTAATTGCACTGGCAGCGAACCGCGCCGCTGAGCCGGTGGATACCGGTGCCAATGACAAACCACAGACTCCGGTTATGGCCAGCACCGAGCACCGCGTGGTAAAAGGGGATACGGCTTATAACATTGCTAAACGCTACAATATGAATATTGCTGCTTTGCAATCCTTTAATTCATTATCAGATGGCCAGGTGCAAATTGGCCAGATTCTGCGGGTTTCTGCCGTCCCTGAAAGTGTGGCCGCCGGTAAAGATGGCCGCGAATATATTGCCAAACGGGGCGATACTTTTGCCTCTATTTCCAAGCGCTATAAAATTGCCGCTGCAGACTTAAAGAAATGGAATAACGCAAAAACAATTCAGCCTGGCACCAGACTGGTTATTTATTAATTTCTGCCCGGCCGGAATGCAAAAGCCCCGTTTTTTAAACGGGGCTTTTTTATATACCGCGGCCTATTTTTGTAACGATTGGCCGGTTTTTTCCCATGCTTCATGATGTTCACGAATCAAATGCACCGCATCTTCAATGGTATCCACCACCACAGGAATCAGCATATCCACTTCATTGGCCAGCCCGGCATTATTTTCAACCATATAACGCCTGGCCCAGTCCACCTGCTCATGCCACATTTCCCCGACCAGAATCAGCGGCGTATCATAGAGTTTACGCACCTGAATTAATTGCCATACCATGGCTAATTCTAATAAAGTACCAATCCCGCCAGCCGTGACAATAAAAGCATTTGAACGCAGAATAAAATGATGCAAACGGGAAAAAAAGGTTTTGTGCTCATAAACCTTGCCCACGAAATCATTTACATTTTGCTCAAAATCTAAATGAACCCGGATGCCTACCGAGGCTTCAGGCCGGTCCGGCGCGCCCTCTCTGGCACCTTCATTGGCAGCACACATCAGGCCCGGTCCGCCACCCGTGACAATACTGCAACCCATGGCTGCCAATTCACTGGCTAATTGCTTGACGGCCTCATATTGCGCCGAGCCTTCTTTAATCCGCGCCGATCCAAAAATGGTCACATGATAATCAGGCGTATGGGCCGGACGCAGCCGAGCCAATTCATCCACCACATCCCACAGCTTTAATACCGCATTGCCGACAATATCCATTGCCTGCTCATCGTCAATCATGCCAATCGGCTTATTATTTGGATCAATCATTTTTCTGCATCCTGCTTAGCCAATTAAAATGAGCATACAGTCTACTTCAACCCTGTCCTGCTAAGCCTGTAATTTTTCCGCAGGCAACCCGATACTCAGCGATAAAAAAAGCCCGTTATAGCCATATAACGGGCGGGTGCAAATAAGAGGCCGGTTTATCCCTGAATACGGAATGTTCTTGGAAATGGCGTATTGGTTTGCGGCCCGAACCAGCGGTTAAAAATCAGCTCAGCTTCGCCGCTTTTTTCTGCTTCCAGTAAAGTTTCATTCACCACATTTAATAAGCGTTTTTCACCCAATTTAACGGCAATTGACAATATCTCAGTGGCATTAGAAAAACCCGACAATTCATACTGCGATTTGCTGGTCATCAGATTCAATGCCCCGGCCAGAGTCGGCTCATCATCCATCACCACATCCACTCCACCCTGCTCTAAAGAACGGGTTGCTTCGGCAATATCTGCAAACGCAGTAATATGGGCTTTAGGATAGAGCTTACGGGATAACTCTTCACCGGTAGTGCCGCGGGAAACCGCAATGCGCAATTTAGCCAGTGATTCTGAAGTCGGGTATTTCCCTTTTTTACTTAATGCTTTTTGTGCCGCCACAAAATATCCAATACTGCAGGCTACTTCACGCTCACGTTCTGGCGTTTTGGTAAATGCAGCCACAATAATATCGGCCTTGCCAGACTTAACGCTGGGAATCCGCGCCGCAGGATCCACGTCTTGCACCACCAGTTTAACCCCCAGTTTTTTAGCAATGGCCGCCGCAAAATCAACGTCATAGCCAGAAACGGTATGGTTTTTATTTCTTTGCCCAAATGGCGGCACATCGGCAGAAACACCGGCAATTAAAGTGCCACGGGCTTTAATGCTATCCACTAAATCAGCATGAGCCAGCATGCTGAAAGCACCTAATAATGTCGCCAGTAATAAACGTTGCATAACAGCTCCGGGCCGATATAAATATGGGCCACAAAAAAACAAGGGGAGCCTGATATTAAAGTGGTTTTGCATCAGCCAGTACTGCGGTAATCGCCTACAGTATTATATTCACGGTTATGTAATGCTCATCACATAACCGTGTTGATAACGCATTAATCAACGACCCGCAGCCCGGTTAAACAGATCAGCCGCGGATTTTAAAGGTACGCGGAAATGGCGTTGCTGTTTGCGGGCCAAACCATTGATTAAAGATACGCTCTGCTTCACCACTGTTTTCCATTTCATTTAACGTTTCATTAATCAGATTAATTAAACGCTTTTCACCCAGCTTGGCAGCAATCGCATAAATTTCTGTGGCATTGGCATAGGAGGACAATTCAAATTGCGCCTTAGCCGACATTTTGCTTAAAGAGCGGGCTAATGACGGCTCATCATCCACGACCGCATCAATTTTGCCGTCATTTAAAAAGTTAACCGCCTGTGGAATATCGTCAAAGGCAATCACGGTGGCTTTGGGATATTGCTTACGTACCAGATCTGAGCCGGTTGTGCCGCGGGCCACACCAATGGTCGCTTTCGCCAGGGATTCCGGCGTCGGGAATTTACCCTTTTTAGCCAAAACTTTTTGCGATGCCACAAAATAGCCACTGCTAAAGCTGACTTCGCGCTCACGCTCGGCGGTCTTGGTGAAAGTGGCCACCAGGATATCCACTTTGCCCGATTTAATGGCATTGATCCGCTCAACCGGATCCAGATCCTGAACCACCAGTTTCACGCCCAGCTTTTTAGCAATTGCGCCGGCAAAATCAACGTCATAGCCAGAAACCGTCTGGTTTTTATTCCTTTGGCCAAACGGAGGAATATCTGCCCTCACGCCCGCCACCAGGCTGCCACGGGCCTTGATCACATCCACCATATCCGCATGAGCCATAACGCTGCTTAAAGTAAACAGGGCTGCAAACAATAATTTATACATACCGAATCCTAATTCCAAAAAGTGCAGTGTAAAAGGCAGCTCGCTAAGACGCTACATTAGATTTCACTAATTTTATGCTCTTCAAATAATTCACCTATCAGGTATATTGCCTATCCGGGGGCTATCTGTTTACCATAGCAAAAGTTTTTCAGCTTGCTGCCTGTTTAAGCCCACGCCTGTTTCTTTATTCGTGGAATCGCTCATTTAATCCGGGTGCAGATATTGCATACGGATCTGCAACCCAATTCGCTATACTAGCGTTTTTAAGGAGAGCTATTTTGCAACTGGAACATCTTGTCGCGGTGAACGATCCCTCGAATGATTTTGTCCTGAACCGCGCCGAACTTTGGGAAGGACTACTGCTGCGTGCCGAATGCCCTGATTTATTTATGGAGCATATCGACAATGTAGAAATTATTGAGCGCAGCGATTTACATCTGCAGCGCAAAATCATTATTGGCGCAATGCAGATTGAGGATCATATCCATCTGGAAGAATTACTGCGGGTTCGCTATATCACCCAGCCAAGCGATCAGCATGCAGGGGGCTCTTTGCTGATGCAAATTGAAGAGCCACAGCCCGATATGCTGTTTGTACGCTTTCATTATCAAACCCCGGTGGATGATCAGGGCGAAGAAGAGGAATACAGCAAATTCCTGCGTGCAGCCTGGCAACAAAGTGATGTTGAAACCATTAAAAAAATACGTGAATTAGCGCAACAAGGCCGGCTGACTCCACCGGCCCCGTGATTTTAAAGTGCTGAAAAATCAATTTCACCGACATGGTTGAAAACATAATCCGGCTTATAGGGAAAATGCTCAATCATTTCGGTGGTTGTAACGCCGGAAAGCACCAAAGCCGTTTTCATACCGGCTTCCATTCCGCCGACAATATCGGTATCCATCCGGTCGCCCACCATTAAAGTATCTTCCGGGTGAACGCCCAGTTTGCGGGTCGCCAGCGTCATCATTAATGCATTGGGTTTACCCACAATATAAGGCTTTTTGCCTGTCGCAGCGGAAATAGCCGCCAATATCGTGCCCGCGGCCGGTTCATTACCACCCTCTACCGGATCAATCATATCCGGGTTGGTGCCAATAAATTTTGCGCCGCCATCAATAAAGCGCACCGCTTTTTTCATTTGCTCAAAATTAAAACTGCTGGATTTGGCAACCACCACATAATCTGGCTTACTTTCCGAAACAGAAAAGCCAACGTTATACAGCTCATTAATCAAACCACCACCACCAATCACAAAGACCGTGGCCCGCTCTTTCTGATTGCGTAAAAACATAGCCGTAGCCATTGCACTGGTAATGAAGTTTTCTTCAGTCAGGCCATGAATACCCATTGCTTCCAGTTTTAACTTTAAATCCAGCGGCGTTTGTTCTGCATTATTGGTTAAAAATAGAAATGGCAGTTTTGTGCTCAGTAAGCGCTGAACAAATTCAATTTCACCGGGAATTAATTTCTTGCCACGGTAAATCACGCCGTCC
>JBOFGM010000160.1:0-1534 GCA_051649105.1 Iodobacter sp.
ATTAAACGCGCCCGGCGCGAAATCATTATCGCCAATGCCTATTTTTTACCGGGTTATCGTTTTCGCCATGCCCTGATCGAGGCCGCCCGGCGGGGCGTCACCGTGGTGCTGCTGATGCAGGGCCGGGTGGATCATGGCCTGCTGCACTATGCCAGTCTGGGGTTTTATCAGCAGTTTCTGGATGCCGGCATTGAAATTCATGAATATAAAACCGGCTTTATGCATGCCAAGGTGGCGGCCATCGACGGTATGTGGGCCACGGTAGGCTCCAGCAATATCGATCCGTTCAGCCTGTTGCTGGCGCGTGAAGCCAATATTTTTGTGCGGGAGCGGCATTTTGCCGGCGAATTACGCGCTGATTTACGCCGCGCCATGCTGCAGGATGCGGTGCAAATTAAACAAAGCCGGGTGGATAAGGATCGCTGGCTGTACCGGGTTTTACCCTGGCTGTGTTTTGGGGTGGTGCGGCTGATGATGGGGCTGAGCGGCTATGGCGGCCGACGTTATCTGGAGTAAGCCTTCGTGGGTGTTTTCCGGTTAAATACCAGGGCGATCTGTATAAAGACGGGCTGGTTCTTAAGCGCGCATTGGGCGGCTTTGGTAGAATCCTTCTTTTATGCAAATGAAACAGCTCATGTTAAACGTCTACAACACTCTGGCACGTGAAAAACAGCTCTTTAAGCCGATTACAGATGGCAAGGTGAATATGTATGTCTGCGGGATGACCGTGTATGACTACTGTCATCTGGGGCATGCCCGTATGGTTGTTGTGTTTGATATGGTGGCCCGCTGGTTGCGCGCTTCAGGCTATGAGCTCAATTATGTGCGCAATATCACCGATATCGACGACAAGATTATCAAACGGGCATTAGAAAATGGCGAAGCGATTAATGCGCTGACCGGCCGTTTTATTGCCGCGATGAATGAAGACTTTGATGCGCTGGGCGTGATTCGCCCGGATCACGAGCCACGCGCCACCGAACATGTGCAAGGCATGCATGATTTGATCAGCCAGCTGATTCAAAATGGCCTGGCTTATCCGGCACCGAACGGCGATGTTTACTTTGCGGTGCGCAAATTTGCCGGTTACGGCAAATTATCCGGCAAATCGCTGGATGATTTACGCGCCGGTGAGCGGGTCGATGTGGATGTTAATAAACAGGATCCGCTGGACTTTGTACTGTGGAAAGCCGCCAAAACCGACGAGCCGCAAGATGCCAAATGGGCCTCGCCATGGGGTGAAGGCCGTCCGGGCTGGCATATCGAATGCTCCGCGATGAGCTGCCACCATCTGGGCAGCCACTTTGATATTCATGGCGGCGGTGCCGATTTACAGTTTCCGCATCATGAAAATGAAATTGCCCAGTCTGAAGGCGCGCACGGCCATGCCTATGTGAACTACTGGATGCATAACGGCTTTATCCGGGTGGATAACGAAAAGATGTCCAAAAGTCTGGGTAACTTTTTTACCATCCGTGAAGTGCTGGAAAAATATGATCCGGAAGTGGTGCGCTTCTTTATTCTGCGTGCCCAT
>JBOFGM010000161.1:0-4638 GCA_051649105.1 Iodobacter sp.
ACGGAAAGTGGTTGATTTTAATAGCGCAGAACACCAAACCTGAAAATAAAATCAGCCGCTCTGCGAGCGGCTGATTCTTAACACGGAACTGATTATTCGTCTGAACCGGCTGGTTTACGGCGCATTCCGCCACTCACCATCAAATATTCAAACAAACGACACTCCAGGCCACCATTATATAGAGGCGTACGCTTGGAAGCTTTTAAACCCATATGCTTCGTGATATCCATATCGGCCGTCAGGAAATACGCTCTCCAGCCTGGGAAGCGTTTTTTCAGTGCATCGCCCCACTGTGGATATAAGGCGGCCAGCTTTTCCTTCTCGTCCAGACGCACACCATATGGCGGATTGCTGATCCAGACACCAGGCATATCGACCGGCGGCTTGGCATCCATTGCATTTAATTGCTTTAAGCTAATGGTATCGGCAAAACGGGCGTAATCCAGATTGGCCTGGGCATGCTCAATGGCTGCAGCAGAAACATCACTGCCATAAATCGGGAAGATCTCAGTGGTTTCACCCGCCTTGGCGGCGCTGACCAGCTCTTGCCATGCTTCTTCACCATAAAGACGCATTTTTTGGAACGCAAATTCACGGCGGGCACCCGGCGCAATTTTACGGGCAATCATAGCCGCTTCAATTAAGAAGGTGGCCGAACCGCACATCGGGTCATACAGCGCTTCTGCGGGAGTCCAGCCGATCAGGGCCAGAATACCGGCCGCCAGGTTTTCGCGCATCGGCGCTTCACCGGTTTCAATACGATAACCGCGCTTAAATAAAGCTTCACCCGAGGTATCTAAATACAGAGTGGCATTGCGGTCGGTCAGATAGAGCTGAATACGCATATCCGGCTCGGCGGTATTCACACTTGGCCGTTTATCGTTTTTCAGGCGGAAACGATCGCAGATTCCGTCTTTAATTCGCAAAGCCACAAATTCCGGGCTGCGGATTTGCGGTACGCGATAAGCGGTAACGCCCACCTTAATGGTGCAATCCACGGAAAATAACTCGGACCAGTCCAGATCCCGCGCCATGGCATACAGATCATCCTCAGTCTTCCAGGTTTTTTCTGCGACGCGCCAAAGCACACGGCTGGCAATACGGGACTGCAAATTAACTTCATACATCAGAGTCCAGGAGCCGGCAAAACCCACACCACCCTCGGTCTGCTTGATTTGGTCTGCGCCCAGAACTTTAAGCTCTTCAACGAGCGGCCCTTCAAGACCTCGCGGACATGGGGCAAAAAAGTGAAATACTTGTTTCATACGATAAGCTCTTGTTGTGCAGTTTCAACCCGGCGACGGGTCTGAAGAATAAGCGGCGCCCATGCTTCGCCAGGACGCTTTTTACGGGTGGTCAGCGTCAGATCAGATGGCGCATAGACATTAGTATTATGAGTAAGTGGCGTAGTAATTAAATACTGCGCTTGCGTGGCTTTCAGGAAAGCCCCCACGCGGTCAATATTAAAGATATCCAAGTGAGCAAAAGGCTCATCAATAAATACAAAGCCTGATGGATTAGCGTCATCCATCATTAAGCCAATCAGCAGAATCAAGGATTTCATCACCTGCTGACCGCCCGACGCCTCACCGTCGTTCATGCCCATCATGCCTTTCTGGTCGAAATTAAAACGTGCCGCCAAACCTGCCTGAGCAAGTACCGCGTCATCGTTATCCAGATGCGGCATTTCTGCTTCCACATCAATCCCGGCCAGCTCACCCAGACGGGCAATATTGCGGCAGTAAGCACGCACGGTGGCACGCAGCTTATTAATATAGGCAGCACGGGCTTCGTGAGTCAGCTCACCGGTGCGTAATACTTCCTTATGGTGAACATCCGCATCGCGCTGTACACCATCGTAGTCGTTTTGCAGCTTATCGCGACGGGCCAGAATTGTTTCGTCGGTTTCCCACTGACCATTGGCCAGTTGCTGACGCTGACGCTCAAGCAAATGCAGCACTTCACGCACCGTACCAAATTGCTCCCGCACCGATTTCAGCGCGGCCACATCCGCCAGATGAGTTTGCATGCTGGTTTTTAATTCACGCAGCTGACGCAATTGCTTTTGGATATCCAGATGCTGACGTTGCAGCTGATCCTGCTGGTAATTAACCTGACCGGCCAAACGCTCTCGCTGATCTTTACTGCGTTCAAAACCGACCCGCAATTCTTCACGCGCATCACGGGAAGCTTCCCAGGCGGCTTGCGCAGCGGCCAGCTCGGCACCCAAATTTTGTACCGAGGCTTGCTCACCCGGAAAGCGGGCAGCAGCCGCAGCAAATTCTTCCTGACGCGCAGCCAGCTGTACCACCGCCTGCATACCCATTAATTGCTCGGTATGGGCACTGACATCACGGCTCAGATCAACATCTCTGGCTTCGGCATCCAGAATTTCCTGGTTCAGCACCTTAAGACGGCGCAAGGCATCGCCCAACCGGGACTGTCTGGCCGCCTCACCAAAAGCAAAATCACCCGGACGCACGCTGATATCACGGCCACCACGGCGCTCTTTGTGATAACCCTCTTTGGTGATCCAGTCGCCATCGACTTTGCCGCCGGCCTCAACGGTTACGACGCGCTGAGTGCGGTTAAGGAGTTGCACAACCCAGCTTGGCGCATCGCCATTGAAATCGACCACTTCCAGTACCGAGCCTTTATTCGCACGCGGCACAGGTTCGCTGTCGGGCACGATAAAGTGACGGTAGCGTAAGCGCTGGGCAATTTCCCAGGCACGGTTTCTGTCGCTGGCACGCTTAAGCAATACAATATGGCGGTAAGGTGCCAGCAGGGCTTCTACTGCCTGCTGCCAGCTGGCATCCGTTACTTCAACGATTTCGGTCAGCACCTGATGCGGAATCGCCGCCTCATCCAGGGCAGAGCGCATATTCCGGGTAAAGTCTGGCGACGGCGCCCGGCCCGATTGCAGGGTATTTTGCATATCGGCCAGCTGCTGGCGCTCTTCTTTAGCGGTACGCAGCCATTGTCTTAAACTGGCCAACTGCTCTTTCAGCGCCAGTAACCGGTCATTAATGCTGACCGCATCACGGCCATGTTCAGATTCCGCCAGCTCGCGCAGGCGAGTTTCTTCTTTCAGCAGTTTCTCGGTATCCCGGGCCGCATCACGCACCTGCTGAAATAAGGCAAAGTGGCTGTCATACGCCTGCTTGGCTTCACGCTCATGCACCAGTGCCGCTTCGCGATGCTGATCAAACTCACCATAGGACTGATTTAACAGATCCAGCTCTTGTTTACGGGCGCGCAGACCGGTGCGGGCCAGACGAAATTGCTGCAAACCCGCCAGCATACCGTCCCACTGCTCCAGATATTTAAGCCCCGGAACAACATCATTTTCCAGCCGGACCACATCGCGCTGCAAAGCCTGCCACTCAAGAAAACTGTTGGAGCGCAGTTTCATCCGCTCCACATCCAGCCCCAGCTGAGCCATTTGCTGCTCAACCTTACCCAGCTCGCCTTCGGTTTCTTTCAGGCGCAGCTTGGCTTCCTGATAGTTATCCAGCACCTGCTTATCGCCAAACACCTGAAACACCAGATCCAGCAGGGCTTTAGGGCTGTACTCACACAGCTTATCCGTGTCGCCCTGCTCCAGCGCCAGCACTTCCGCAATCGCGGCAGTCAGACCAGCGGATTCCAGCCGGCGCTTATATTCATTCACACCCAGCCATTGCAAACCGGCTTCCGTTTCCGGGGTCAGCTCAACCACGCCTTCGGCGATGGCATAGTGACGCACCCAGTCGCCACCCTGCTTTTTTACGCGACAAAACAGCGTCACTTCAGGACTGGTAATAGGGAAAAACAAATAGGGGAACAGACCGCCCTCACCCCGGCGCGGGTTAGACACCACGCCACGCAGCCAGGCAAAATTTTCGCGGTTATTACGCACATAGCGCTTGTAATCACGGCGACCGGAACAGCGCAGCGCCAGCAGGGTGCGCAGGGCATCCAGCATTGTGGTTTTGCCCGAGCCATTGGGCCCGACAATCGTAACAATCTGGGCATCTAATGGCACGCGGATGGCGCGCCAGAAGTCCCAGTGGACCATTTCAATTTCACGAATCTGAAACATGACAATTAACCTGTGTTTCGATGACTACTGCGTCACAATTTATAAGCTTATCGTTTGGTTGCTGTGCCGGGCACAGTCATTCCGAAGCGCGTACCGGCAGTCTGCAACCTTAGTCGTCGGCCGGCTCTTCAGACGGAGCGACCACAACATCGATCTTCAGCAAATCGGCCAGAGCGCCATTGATAATGCGGGGAGCGAGACGGGCGTAATCGATCATCAGATCCAGCAGCGGGCCTTCATACACCATCTTATTGCGGCGATTAATAAAGCCCAGCTTGGCTAACTGACTCAGATTCATAGAAAAGCGAGCCTTACCGCCCAGCTTTTTACCAAAATCTGCATAAATCGCTTCTTCCGGAATACCCGGAGCCACTTCATCACCAAACTCAATCGGGGAGGCTTCACCAAACATATCATTCGGATCAGAAGCAGACAGCGCAATCTGACGCTGGCGCTTAGGCAGCACAATCAGCGCCCAGACCACAATCAGCAAGGCAATGGCGTCGCGCGGCAGACCCATATTATTAGAAAGCCAGTTTTCGCCCTCACCAAAA
>JBOFGM010000162.1:0-1858 GCA_051649105.1 Iodobacter sp.
AAAGCCAGTAAGTTGGTCTGGTTAGCAATCCCACTGATCACATTGGTGATTTTGGTGATTTCCTGCGAGCGTTTTTCCAGCGAAGCCAGAAGCCCGGCCAGATCGCTGACCGAACGGCTGGTGTGCTGCATTTTTTCGCTGATATTCTCAATATCGCCCGCGCTTTCCTGCGAAGCCCGGCCGGTGGCCTTGGCCAGCATGTCGGTTTCTTGTGCGGTAGCAGCGATATTAGAAACGCTGACTGTGACCTCTTCAATGGCAGCGGCATTGGAGCCGGAAATATCCGACAGGCGATTTGAATCATTGGCCAGTCGCTCAACCAGCGTATTAACTTCCAGCACTCCGTGCGTTAATACCCCGGCATTGTCACGCAAATCGCGGAACATAACGGCAATGCGATCAACAAACTCATTAAAGGCATGGGCGGTCTCGCCCACCTCATCATGGCTGTCCACATCGATATGACGGGTTAAATCTGCTTCGCCGGCAGAAATTTCCCGCATCGCATCTCTCACCTTCAGCAAGGAGCCCAGCTGCATCACAATATAACTGCGCCATGCAAATAACACGATCAGCAGCACGCCGGCCAGCACCGCCAGCATTTTTGCCAGCTTGCTGTATAAGGGCTGCATCAGCGCCGCACGGTTAGCCACAATCACCAGCATAAAATCAGAATTAGCAATGGCGTAGCTGCTCACCATACTGGATTGACCATTCACATCCATCGTAACAAACTGATGCTGCTTATTCATAGCCGCCAGCGCCTCACCCGTGAGGCCCGCACCCAGCTGAGAAGCAGGCTGATTCAGCAGTTTTTTATCCGAATGAGCAAAAATCTTGCCGCCTTGATCGGTAATAAACATATAGCCATTACCCATCACCGTAATATATTGCAGCTCATTTAAAATGGAAGCGATCTGCATATCCGCGCCCAGCACCGCCACAATCTTGCCCTGATGGCTCAGCGCCCGGGCCATCGAGGAAACGGCCTGACCGGTGGCCGCCGCCACCGAGGGCATATCCACAAAAGCATGGGCCGGCTCAGCATAGGCGCGTTTAAACCAGTTCCATTTACGCGGATCATTATTACCGGGCGGCAATTGCACCGCATTGGCGTTATTTTGTGTGCCATCGGCATAAGCGATAAAGATATTATCGAAAGAAGCCGCATCCCGGGCATAGGCCAGATATTTAGGTAACTGCACCGGGTCTATTTCGGCCGGAAAAGCGTCCAGAACCCGGGTTTTAGAAGCGATCCAGGTACTCAGGTGAGAGCTGTATAAAGTACCCACCGAGGAGATTTCCTGCCTTGCAGTCTGATCGACATCCGCGGCAGAAATACTATAATCCACCCCCGAAATCACCACCCCGGTCAGAATGACAAAGCCAGCCACTGCCAGTGTCAGTTTCTGCCGTAATCCGCTAAATTTTGCTGCCATCTTGATGCCCCCGTAAGATCTTATGTGTTACTTCGCCCTTCCATGCCTCTTTTGAGCCGGATAAGGAGCCGCCACGCATAGCAACATAAAATGAATACCCCACACAATATGGTATTCACCCATAAAGCATTAAAAATTCTTTTATTATTAATCTCAATCAATAAGCACGGCCATATTTTAAAAGATTGATATCTTTTCTGCCGGCCCGGTTACCTTAACCCGGATCAGAATACCCTCTGTATTTTATTTATTAACCATTACATTAGTTCATGAAAAAAATATCACTTTTAAATCAATATGGTCTGATTAATAAACCAGATTGATTTAAAGAAAAGAGATGAATGTCAGAATTCAGATTACAGACCATACGTATCAAACAGAAATTGAATAGTGGGCGAGCAATCAAAACATTCCGGCGG
>JBOFGM010000163.1:0-2090 GCA_051649105.1 Iodobacter sp.
AACTGTCTGACCTGCTCTATCTAAATAGGTTACCCCCACCCTGGCCGGATCAAAATCAGCCCCCGCTACGGCGGCACTTCCCGCCACAGGCAGGCGAAACTTAACCTGGGATTCATTCATAGCAACCGTAATCCGTGCAAGGTTAGCGGCAAATATCAACTCATGCCCCGCTTCAGCATCAGACGCCTTAATATCAAGCACTCTTAATGGTTCCAGACTTTTCAACGTTGCAGTGCCAATCTTTGCATAATCAAAGGCATAATCCATCAGCGCATGCAGCTCGAAAGTTATATCCGGCACATCCAGCCCATCAAAAATAGTAGGCACAGCAACCGTTGCAGTAGAACCGACATTGGCCGGCAAACTCACCGTTTTAATAGCCCCGCCTCTTAAATCAACGACAACAGCCGGCGCTCCGGTCCCGGGGAAAGACACTTTAGTTTTAGAGAGGTCAAGATTGGCTTCTGCGGCCGTTTTCATCACGGCTTTCAGTAATAAAATATTAGCATCTGATTTTAAATCCCGGGAAAGCAGATTAAAAGTGGCATCCGCCCCCTTAAAGGCCGTAGGATTACTAACGCTCTGCAGCTCCCCCCCCTCGGCCACGCGAAGTTCTGAATCGACATACTTGGTATAACTGGTGGTCCCACCTTGCGTATAACTCACCCTGAAGCCAAGCTTCGTGTTTTTCTGCTGTTCTTTATAATAACTTTGCAATTGTATATACCCTCTGAACAGCTTGCCGGAGGGCATATTTGACATATCAAAACTGCCCATCAGCTTCAACGTTTGTAAAAGCGTTCCGTCCTCGGCATGCAAAGTTATTTCTTTGGAATATTCATCTGATTCCCGGAATTGGTCCAGAGACATTCTTGAAATAGTATCTGGCGCAACAACCAGGGGAAAGCGCAGCGCCCGGCCGTAGGTCGTGATATCAGCACCTGTCTTTACTGGGAAAGACACTAATGTATTTGACTCAGTCTGAATCATCAATGTGGTCTTACCTGTCTCGACTGCCGGAGCTTTTGCCACATCATGCAGCCAGATTTGCAAAAGATTCAGGCCCTTTATCGCCGCTGGCTGAACCGCTACAACCGGAGGCATCACAGACGATATCTTACATACAAGTTGACGCTTCCCCTTGGCCATACTATTCAGCATATTTTGATCAGACTCAGATAAAACCTTGGAATAATCGGCAGAGGCCGGGCCTGAATAATACTTTGTAATATCAATACTTTTCAGCGCATTGGTTTTATCGTCAATCCGGCAATATTCAATAGCAGAAGCAGGTATCCAGTTTTCACTTGCATATTTTGCCCCTCCAAAACGAAAAGCACAGTCAGAGCATAAAGTCGTATCCGGGATATCAAACATCACCTTAGTGCCAGGCGCTTGTGCACTCTCATGATTTAACGGGTTAGGATCGTTATTGATAGACACACGGAGCGGAGCAAAAAGAACAGGCTCCATCACCGCCCTGGCAGCCCGCTGCTCCATAGCTGATAATTGAATTTCATCGCCCCGTTGCTGGCGGCTGGCAGAATAAAACACCAGCATTAAAGTCGTTTTCCGGCGTAGTTTGACCAGGGCTTTCGTGTGCCCCGGCTTAAATAATTCAATTGTTTTTGCTTTGGCAAACTCAGCCACAGCCACAGTTTCACCCAGTGCATGCCATGCATCGCCAACCTTAAATAAGCGCCCGGTTTCGCCACCACTGTCTCGCACCGTAAACTGAATATCTCCGCCACGGCTGACTTCACCACTCACCACACGCAAAACACAAACCTGCCCGGCAACGCCATTCACTGTTTCATTTCGGCATAACTGGCCAGCAGCAGGGCTCAGGCGTAAAGACGCGCTTTTAACCGCTTTGGCCTGATATTCCACCGTCTGGCCGGCACTCTCGCCGCTGACACTGATTTGCTGCTGCGCGCCAACCGTCTGCTGCAGCAGGTCAAACGCGGCATCGCTGAGTACCGGATTCATCTGCCCCGGCTGTGGCAACCCCTTACTCAGACTGATCTTGCCCTGACTATCGGCAAAACCATTAAACAAGGCGGATGGCTTAGTCAGACGTCCTGCCGGAG
>JBOFGM010000164.1:0-2478 GCA_051649105.1 Iodobacter sp.
ATTACCCTGGGCCTGCCCGTGATCCGTACTTCGGTCGATCATGGCACGGCACTGGATCTTGCAGGCTCCGCCCGCGCCGACCCTGGCAGTATGCTGGCGGCCACGCAACTGGCGATTGAGCTGGCAGGACATAAGAAATAACACGGGATCCCCCGTGACCTTAATCAGCGGCTGCTTAGCCGCACGCTGTCACCCCGGAAATTAGAAATGAAACCGCATATCCCCCGTAAACGCTTCGGTCAGAATTTTTTACAAGACCAAAGCGTCATCAGCGACATTATCAATTCAGTGAATCCCAAGAAAGGCGATATTCTGGTTGAAATTGGCCCAGGCCTTGCCGCGCTGACCAAACCCTTGATGGATCGCACCGAAACCTTGCATGTGGTTGAAATTGACCGCGATATTGTGGCGCATTTATCTGAGAAATTTTCGCCTGAAAAGCTGGTTATTCATAATGTGGATGCTCTGAATTTCGACTTTGGTGCTCTCGCTGCCGAGATTGCGCCCGGCAGCAAAATCCGCCTGATCGGTAACCTGCCTTACAATATTTCAACACCGCTGCTGTTTCATCTGGCCAGCTTTGGTGATTCGATTTTTGATATGCATTTTATGCTGCAAAAAGAAGTGGTCGACCGTATGGTGGCCGAGCCTTCCACCTCGGACTATGGCCGTCTCAGCATTATGTTGCAGTACCGCTTTAATATGGAGCGCGTCTTTGATGTGCCGCCGGAAGCCTTTTTCCCGCCGCCCAAAGTCGATTCCTCCATTGTCCGTATGATTCCGTGGGCAGAACTGCCCGCTCCGGCCAATGACTATTCTCACTTACAAAAATTAGTGGCACAAAGCTTTGGCCAGCGCAGAAAAACCCTGCGCAATAATCTGAAAGGCTTTGCCACCGATGCCGAGCTGGAAGCGCTGTCTTTAGCGCCAGGTTGCCGTCCGGAAAATGTCACACTGGAGCAATATGTGGCGCTGAGCAACTTTTTGCTGGCAGCAGGCCGCTAAGCCTTTATTAAAACGCACAGGCCTGTTTTCCTTAAATAGAAAACGAAACCGGGCCTCTGCTGTTTTCTTACCAACTTGCAAGCCAGGCGCTCGTGAGGGATATCCCTTCTTGCTGCTATGACACAATACTTAACAGAATCAGGCCTCCCGTCATGCCCCAATCAAAGCCGATGATCAAATTTAATCATGTTAATAAATGGTATGGCCCCGACCATCATGTGCTTAAAGATATTTCGCTGGAAGTAAAACAAGGCGAAGTGGTCGTGGTTTGCGGGCCATCCGGCTCGGGAAAATCCACGATGATCCGCACCATTAACCAGCTGGAACCCGTCAATGACGGAGAAATCTGGGTTGGTGAAGTGCAGGTTAATAACCCTAAAACAGATATTAATAAGCTGCGGGCCGAAGTGGGCTTTGTATTTCAGCACTTTAATCTTTACCCTCACCTGTCAGTACTGGAAAACATTACCCTGGCACCGATCCGGGTTAAAGGGATGAGCCAGAGTGCGGCCGAAGCCGAAGCCTTTACTTTGCTGGAACGGGTTGGCCTCTTAGAAAAGAAACATGCCTATCCGGCTAATTTGTCCGGCGGTCAGCAGCAACGGGTGGCGATTGCCCGTGGCCTTGCCATGAGTCCTGGCGTGATGTTGTTTGATGAACCGACCTCGGCGCTGGATCCGGAAATGGTGGGTGAAGTCTTGCAAGTTATGAAGACGCTGGCGGAATCCGGTATGACCATGATGGTGGTGACCCACGAAATGGGCTTTGCCCGTGAAGTGGCCGACCGGGTGCTGTTCCTCGATCAAGGGGTAATTTTAGAAGACGCCCATCCTGAGGATTTCTTTACCAATCCGCAGCACGAAAGAGCAAAGCAATTCTTGCGTCAGATTTTAGCCCCAATGAATGCCTGACTTTTGTAAGCATTAAAATAAAAAAAGCCCGCTACGGGCTTTTTTTGTTTTAAACACTAAGGAGTATCCCCACGGGTGTTATTTCTTCAGCATGCCTATACTGGCAGACACACAGATACCCAGCTGGAGAAAACCCGTGAAGAAATTGTTGCTTGTTTTGGCTGTATCCTCTCTTTTTACCGCAACAGTGCAAGCTGAAGAGTTAAGCGGCACCTTAAAAAAGATTCAAGAAACTAAAACTTTAGTCTTAGGTCACCGCGACTCATCAATTCCTTTCTCGTATCTCGACAATAGCCAGCGCCCGATTGGTTACTCTGTTGAAGTGGCCAATCATATTGCTGAAGCCATTAAGAAAAAACTCAATATGCCGTTTATTCAGGTCCGCTATAACCTGGTGACATCACAAACGCGTATTCCGCTGGTACAAAACGGCACGGTGGATCTGGAATGTGGCTCCACCACCAATAATGTTGAACGTCAGAAGCAAGTGGCGTTTTCCAATGGGATTTTTGAAATTGGTACCCGCCTTCTTGCCAATAAAAAATCCGGCATTAAAGACTTT
>JBOFGM010000165.1:0-3044 GCA_051649105.1 Iodobacter sp.
GGTGTATATTTTGCTGGCCGGGCTGAGCCTGATGGGGGCACTGCTGGTGGGCTACGATATGGCGGGCAATAAAGAGCGCAGTCTGCTGCATACCTTTGCTTTTGCCGCGATTATGGCGCTGGCGCTGTATGTGATTGTGGATCTTGAATTCCCGCGGCTGGGTTTAATCAGTATCGATGCTGCCGATCAGGTACTCATTGACCTGAGAAAAAGCATGGGGTGACGGCTTCAGGCTCAGGGCGGCACACCGCCTCCGGGCATTCAATCAACGGTTTAACCGCAGGGAGCGGCTTATGCTCAGCACCACCACGTTGAAGTGTTTTCTATTTTCAGCTCTGTTATTCAGTCTTTCAGCACAGGCAGAACCACTGAGCGTTAAAGTATTGCAGCGCAAACAGGGGGAAATCAGCTGGCGTTTTCCGGTGGTCAAGGGTGCCACACCGGCTATTGCCGCCAGAATTAATTATGTTTTATTTACCTCGGTCTTTGATCCGGATACCGCCGGCATTGCTCCCGTTAATGCAGAAGACAGTTTAAAAAATCTGGATATTAAAAATTATCAGTCTTTACCCGCGCTGGATTTCCGTATTTTACGCAATGACAATCAGATATTTTCGGTGGTATTTGAAGGCGAAGGCTGCGGCGCCTATTGCGAATCGTTTGATATTCCGCTGGCTTTTGATTTGCAAAGCGGGCGGCGATTAACCGGAGCCGATTTATTCAGTGAATCCGGGCTGAAAGCCTTATCTAATGAAGTGAAAAAAATCAATACCAGCGCCATTCAAAAACAACTGGCCTTGCTGCGTAAAAGCCCGGCAGCAAACGAAGATACCGCCACCGCCATTGAAATGTATCAGGATTGCCTGCAATTCTGGCAAAAGGGTTTTGACAGCCACAGCAGCATGCAATTTCAGGCCAAAGCATTGCTGCTGACCGATGGCCGCTGCAGCCCGCATGTGATCCGGGCACTGGATGATCTGGGTGACTTTACCAATAGTTTCAGTTATGTGCAGCTCAAACCCTGGCTCAGCCCCTATGGGCGGCAAATGCTGCTGGGTGAAGATTTAAAAGCCCGCCCACAGTGGCCCGCCGGGCAAGTATTTACCGGCACCATGGGTAATAAGATCCCCGTCAGCCTGTATCTGGAGGTCAACAACGCCCAGAGTATCAATAATGAGCTGCCGGTCAGCGGTTATTACTTTTATGATCGCTATCGCAAACCCATCCGCCTGAGCGGGCTCTGGCAACAGGGCAAAATCCGCCTGGATGAGTTTTCCAAAACCGATCAGATTCAAGCCCAAATTTTACTGAACAGCAGTGAAACCGGCCTGCAAGGGCAATGGAAAAGCCGCGACGGTAAAAAACAGCTCGATCTGCGTTTTGCGCCTTAAAACCCAAAAAACCGCCCGTAACGGCACCTTATAGCCACGCACCAGCCCGGCAACGGGCTGGCAGATGAATACTCACTGTACCTGCCGTTTTTATATCGCCGGCACCTTCTCATTTCATCCCACGGAGCACCTGTGCCCTTTTCAGACGCCGAACAATTTTTATATGATTTTCACAATCAAAACCCGGGCATCTCTTCCCGCGCCTTTGAATCTCTGGCCGGCACACTGGCTGGCCAGCTTTTTGCCTCGTCTTATCATGCGCTGACATCGCATGTACCGGCCCAGTCGGCCGTATTAGATCTGGCCTGTGGTGATGGTTTTATGCTCTCTTTATTAACCGGTGCCGGCCATACCCTGACAGGCGTTGATCTGAGCCCGGGCGAGCTGGCTGCCGCAAAGCAAAGGCTGGGCAGCGAAGCCCTCTTGCTGCAGGGCAAAGCACAGGCGCTGCCCTTGGCCAGCCACAGCGTTGATGTGGTGCTTTGCCATATGGCCCTGATGCTGATGGATCAGCCGGAGCGGGTTTTAAGCGAAATCCACCGCGTGTTAAAACCTGGCGGCACCTTTGCTTTTATGATCGGAACCAATCCGCCTTCCTTTGCTGCACTGGACGGCTATATTTCCCGCTTGCGTGCCCTGCGCCGGCAAAGCACCAGTGCCATTCTGTTTGGCGACCCGCGGTTACACAGCCAGCAAGGCCTTGTTTCCTTACTGGAGCCGTATTTTAAGCAGATACAGATGGATGATATGATCCAGAGCCGCCGCTATACCCCGGCCCAAGTCTGGGAATGGTTTGAAAGTTGCTACGATCTGGCCATGTTCAGTGCCGCAGACTGCCAGTCATTTAAAGAAGCCTATCTGGCGGAACTCATCTGTGATGCGGATGGAAAAATTGAATTTACCGATGCCAAACGACGGGTGATGGCCATCGCCCGGTAATACAACACCCGGAGCCCGGATGCGGATCGCCCTTGTTTCTGATATTCACGGCAATTTACCCGCCTTAGAGGCCGTGGTTAAAGATATTGCCCGCCGTGGAGCCGATGCCATTATTAATCTGGGCGACAGCCTGTCCGGCCCCTTAATGCCGCTGGAAACGGCCCAATTTTTAATGGCGCAAAACTGGACGCATCTGGCGGGCAATCATGAACGGCAGTTATTGGCTGCGGCCCCTCCCGGTGCGTCCGATGCCTTTGCCTTAAGCCAGCTGGGCCAGTCCGAGCTTCACTGGATTGGCACGTTGCAAAACACCCTGCAATACCACAGCGATATTTTGCTCTGCCATGGCACACCCGCCAGTGATACAGAATACTTTCTGGAAACCGTGACGCCTGACGGGTTGCGGGCTGCCAGCGGGCAGGAAATACGGCAACGGCTTGGGGCGGTGGAAAGCCGGCTGATTGCCTGCGGTCATACTCATCTGCCCAAAATGGTGCGTACCGCCCGTGATCAGCTGATTATTAACCCGGGCAGTGTCGGCCTGCCCGCTTACAGTGACAACCACCCTTATCCGCATCAGGTGGAAAACGGCAGCCCCGATGCCCGCTATGCCATGGTGGAATACCATCAGCAGCGCTGGCAGGGGGCGTTGATTGCCGTCCCCTATCATTACAAAAGAATGGTAAAACTTGCACAGTCCCGGCACAGGCCTGA
>JBOFGM010000166.1:0-3637 GCA_051649105.1 Iodobacter sp.
GGTATAGCCATCCATCACCGGCATCTGGCAATCCATCAGCACCAGGTCAAAATCTTCTTCCAGTACCCGCTCCACCGCCTGAAGGCCATTTGGGGCGGTTTCAACATGGCAGCCCAGCTGCTGCAAGATAAGCTCAGCCACTTTTAAATTAACAGCGTTATCATCCACCAGTAAAATCTGTGGAGTGCGGGCCTCCCGCACAGGGGGTCGTGCCAGTATATGCCTGCCGGTTTTCCCAAGGGTGGCGGACAGGCAGAGTGCTAATTGTCCGGTAGTGAAAGGGATATTTAAGCAAGCATCGAATCCGCTGGCCTCGCGCTCGCTGCCCATACTTGCGCTGGAAAGTAAAACAGAGGGCGTTTGCATATGCGCCTGTTTTAATGTTTGCAGGGCCAATAGATTGCAGTCGGGGGCCGGGTGAAACAGCCATAAATCATATGGTTCTTGCGGGGGCCAGTGGCTCAGAGCAAGGGGGGTGATCTTGCATGGCAATTCGGAGAGCCGATCCAGCAAAACAGCATCCGGGTTTTGTGCTTCATAAATCAATAAAACGCGCTTGCCGGTTAATGCGGCGTATTGCAGCTGAGCGGTTTCGGGGGCGGTTTTGAGCCATAGTTCCATCGTAAAACAGCTGCCCTGGCCTTGCTGGCTTTGTACGGTAAAATGGCCGCCCATGGCTTCCAGCAGGCGTTTGCTGATAGATAAACCCAGCCCGGTGCCGCCAAAGCGCCGTGTGGTACTGATATCTGCCTGCGAAAAAGGCTGAAACAGCCGAGCCAGCTCGGCTTCACTCATCCCCATTCCGGTGTCACTGATTTGCAGGCGGATATTGCAGCCGCCTTGATCTGCCGGCCCGGTATGCAGGGTGATGTTAATTTCACCTTGCTGGGTGAATTTAATGGCGTTATGCAGCAGATTAATTAAAATTTGCCGCAAACGGCCAGGGTCCCCCCAGAATTGAGTCTGACTGCCTGCATTAGTCACAATACGGACCGGGATATTTTTCTCTTTTGCCCTTACGCTGACCATATCTATGGCGCTGTGTAATACCCAGGGTAAATTAAAGGAAACAGATTCTATTTCTAATTTACCCGATTCAATTTTAGAAAAATCCAGAATGTCGTTAATCAGGGTCAGCAGGGCATCGCCTGCGGTTTGAATATGATTCAGATATTCCTGCTCATTGGGTTTTAAATTGGCTTGTTGCAATAATTGGGCAAAGCCCAGTACGGCATTCATTGGGGTGCGGATTTCATGGCTCATATTGGCTAAAAAGGCGCTTTTGGCCCGGTTAGCCTCTTCGGCATGCAATTGCGCTTCTTTCAGCTCGGTCACATCCAGACAGAGCCCCAGCCATTGTTGACCGCTGATTTGCCCGGCGCTCATTAAATAGCGGGTTTTGCCATTGAGATCAATGCCAAAGATATAAGAAAAGGAAGGGGCGCTGGTCTGGCTGCACAGCGCGTTTTCCCTGGCAATATCATCCGGGCGCATGCGTAATTGGCGGATTTCTTCGGGTGTGCCCTGCCGGGTGGCTCCATACAACTCATACAGCGCGGCATCCCATACCCGCAGCGAGCTGGCCGGGGTCCAGGACCAGACGCCCATTTTTAATGCACGGGACGCCAGCTGCAACCGCGCCGCTTGTTCATCATTCATCAGCAGCATTTGATTAATCGCCATGCCCAGCAGGCTGAGCTCATTGCTGCCGGTGATATGAACCAGTGCCAATTCACCCTGCTGCCTTTTTGCCACGGTACTGAGGATATTGGTGACCGGGGATAAAATACTCTGACGGATCAGCCAGAGGACGGTTGCCCCCAGGAGCAGCATCAGCAGCACAAAGATACTGAATAGAAAAAGCAGCATTTTAGACAGGGCAAATTCAATCCGTTCGGTACGGAAATGGATAATCATGGCACCGTAATTTAAAGGCTGATTTTTTAGCTGTAAATTATTCAGTAACAGGGGCTCTCCATATTCAAATTCATGATAATTCTGATTGAATTCATAATAGGGGGCACGCTTTTTTAAAATAAGATTTAAATCTTCTTTAAATGTTGAGTGATTAAGCTGAGCCAGTTGTTTGCCCAGCAGGGCCAGCTCATTTGCAGCAATGATTTCCGGCGGATTCCCCGCCACAATAATGATATGGTTAATCGATGGATCTGCGGCCAATGCGGCCACAAAACGTTGTACTCCGGCCAGATTGCTGGCTGATTCAGCGGCATATTGCGTGGTTTGAGCGACGGTGCGTGCCCGTTCTAATAATTGCGCCTGTAAATCCTCTTTAACGGTGGAAAAAATCCATGCAATTCCCAGGCTGCTTAAAAACAGCCAGACCATAATCATGGGCCGTAAAATTTGCCAGTTCAGGCGCTGCCAGCGTGACGAAGGTTGCACAGGTATCATCAGTGATAAAAATCTGAGACAGCCGGGTCAAAAAAATCATCCAGTTGCACCGGTTTTTTTAAGTGCCCTGTGATGGTCAGGGCCATGCAGGTATTTTTAAGCGCCTGATACGCTTTGCCCTGTGGTTTCAGGTAATCGGCCTGACCGGACAGGTCCACCAGTTGCAAGCCAGTCAGGGATTCCTGAAAGCTCGTTGCATTACCGGCAGTACGTTGCCCTATGATTTCTGCGGCCTCGGTGCGGTGGCGGGAAAAGTAATCCATGGCCGCAAAAAAACTGCGGGTAAAACGCCGGATATCCTGCGGGCGGGATTTAAGCAGATTGGCATCGACAGAGATAATATCGATCACCTTGCCGGGGATCTTCGTACTGTCGAACAGCTTATGGTATTTGCCGGTGGCTAATAGTTTTAACGAGTAAGGGGGGTAAGTCTGGATGGCATCCAGTTTTCCTTGCTCCATATCCAGCAGCAGATCGTCCTGTGTTTTATTGACCACCGTAATATCTTGCAAACTCAGCCCCGCACTGGCCAGTGCGTAATAGCTGTTGAGCACATCGACGGTAATGCCTTCCATACCCACTTTTTTTCCTGCCAAAGCGGCCATAGAAGGGGTGGTTAAGGGGGCAATCATGGCGTCGGCACCGTTGGAGGTATCGGTAACCGCAATAATTTTTAGTTTTTTGCCACTGTTTTCTACCGCAATGGCTGCTTCAACGGTGGTGGTGGCCATCATATCGATCTGGCCCCGCTCAAACGCCCGGCGCACATCACCCAGGGTATTAAGCTCCACCAGCTTGATTTTGATGCCTTCTTTTTCGTAAAAACCTTTAACTTTGGCCAGATAAATAAATTCATAAGCAGGCCAGGGGTTAAAGCCGATACGCAAGGGGTCTTGCGGTGCCGGGGTGCAGGCACTGCAGAAGAGAAGTGTCAGTGTTAAAGGGGCAAAGCAGTGCATTGGCTGACCTTGCTGGTGGGCTTTGACTTAGTCTAGTTGTGCATCCGTACTTATTAAAGCTTGATTCTGTTTTCTTCTGGAGTCAGGAATATCGCTGCGCTGAACAGGGCGATCCGCTTTGGGGCCGATTGTCGTTGCGGGCAGGGTCCGGGAATAGCTTTGCCCCGGGATGCTCCTGCCGGATCTGAGCTATCTGCAACTGAGTTTTGTGTTTCAGGATGGGGGTAATCAGCACAAGGCGAAAACACTTACAGGCCTTATAATCA
>JBOFGM010000167.1:0-7173 GCA_051649105.1 Iodobacter sp.
CTGACTTATCACCGGGTAATAAAGCGGCGGCCCCTGCTTCGGCCGCTCAAGGGCTGCTTGAGCGTTGCATGAATTCAACTTCGCATGTTTGCTCGTCTTTAAAGAATAAAGTGATTACTTTTGTAAGTAGCATTAAGGCCAGCGTGATGGCCTTCTGCTCCCGACATTTTGGCCAGGATGCAGCTGACTCTGCAGTACCGGCGGCAACAGTTTACCCTGCGCCAATGCCCACTGCCGGAGCGACATTCACCCCCGCTGCAATTGCTTTGTTGAATGCGATGGGGAAGATCGTTACAGATGCTGCGCAAGATTCTGGAAAGAATGCCGGGTTGTTCAGACTTTCTCCAAACAGTAAAGAGTATGCTGAATTCAATAAATCGCAGGCTGCAGGATATGAGATTGATCTTTCCAGAACTTCCCGCAATGTCATTACCAGTCATTTAAAAATGGAATTTAACGCGCTGGCACCAAGTAATGAAACATTTAATAAAATGCTGGCATTAAAAGAAAAAAGGGATGGATTAAACAGTACAGAGGAGAAGAGTGCTTGTGCTAAAGAAGCCATCGCTCTGTTTAAGGCGGATTGCCAGGGCACTGACAGAGTATCGGTACTTTTAGATATATTTGCCGATTGTTATAAGGCAGCACCTGAGAGCGGAGGCGAGTACAACAAGTCTGTTTTCCATACGGTCATTGCTTCTTGCCTCATACCTGGCGAGGTGCCCTTGAATGAATACAAAAAAGCAAACGTGGATGCTGCTGGTATTTTATCCATGTTACTGAGCCCTCAAATCTGAAACAATAATTGATGCTTTAAAAAAAAGGGCACTCCAATTATGGCGGAGTACCCTTCTTTCTTTGCTCTTGTATTGCATATAGGGTAATCCCCCCGTTTTTAATCGAGGTTAAAAGTAGAGCTAAGCAGCAAGTGCCAATTTTTGTTTCGGCGTAATGCCACCCAAGGCCATATTCGGTCTTTCATTATTGTAAGTCCACAGCCAACTCGTGCCAAACTCTCGCACTTCGGCGATTGAATCAAATAAGTATTGATTCGGCCAGTCATATCGCACAGTCCGGTTGTAGCGTTCAACGTACGCATTCTGTTGGGGGGTGCCCGGTTGGATGTGCTCCAGCCGAATTCCTTGCCTGGCCGCCCAATTGAGCAAGGTTGCGCCGATGTACTCCGGGCCATTATCGCTACGAATGGCTTTCGGTTTACCTCGCCATTCAATGATTTGCTCTGACGCACGGACCACGCGCTCTGCAGGTAAGGACAGATCAATTTCCATTGCCAAACCCTCACGATTAAAGTCGTCAATGACGTTCAATAAACGGCAGCTGCGCCCATCCGCCAACTGATCATGCATAAAACCCTTAGGCTTGCTTGAGGATGGCAATGATTTGGCTATGGGTAAAACGGGATGATTTCATGTAAAACTTCCTCAAATTCATGACGAGAAAATTCTACTTAAAACGACGATTATTTGGAGGGGGGATTACCCCCCCCCTCCACCGCTAAGTTGTCAGCACCTGACTTTTTTGCAAGAAACAAATTTCGTTAGCTTTTTCAGGGTGCCCCGTTGAAGCGCGGGGGGGCGGTAAACCTGCGAATCACATCATCGTAAAGCGTTTTTCTATTGGTTTGCGAAATGGCCGCTATCTCAAGCCCCTGCTCCAGTTCGTAGCTCTTATGGCTACTATGCCCGCCTCTGACATGTGGTCTGGTAAATCCTTCCTGGCCTATCGCCGTCGCCAGTCGCTGAGCAAATGGTGTCGTTGCAGAATTATAAGCGCTATTAAATAACTCAACACCGTCATAGGAGCGGAGCTCCAGGCCGTCAGCAGATTCGCAGGCGGTCGTCCTTATATCCACATAATCATAAGGTAATCCGGCTCTTTTTAAATCGCTGGCGATATCAGTGGCACTCACAGTCAATGCCCCGGCGGTATCTGCGGCGAGACTGTCAAAATCAGCCTCCCCATGCCCCACTATCGTAAGAGAGCTATCGTGAGGAAGACGGGCCAGCCTATTGCTATCGAGCGTTTCAATATTGATATTCTGCAGGACACCCAGTCGGTCTGAGAGTCTTTTATGATAAATCGTCTGCTTAATGTATGTGTTGGTCTGCCCGCTATATATGTTTTTAATGATGAATTTTTCAAATGCCTCGCCAGGCGTTAATCCTGGGTAGGCTGCTGTTGCTGCACTAATCAATAACGGGTTTGCTGTTGCAAAATAAACATCCTTGCAACTATTAATTTCTGCAGTAAGTTTGGTCTCTAATGTTGTAACATGACTCTGCATGGCCGACTTGGCTGCGCTGTCTTTTACAAAAAGTACCTGCTGCTGCCCGCCATTATTGACGCTGACCTCAAATTGAAGCAGTGCTTGATTCAGTGGGTCTTCCCCAGCAAACGGCGCATATATAAAATGTTTTTCGGGTTGCTTCGTAAGTACCGTTAAAGAGAGTGGGGTGCCATTTATTTTTGTCAGGCTCGTATCGTACTTTGTTACAACGTAATCTAAAACATCCCTTATAGAATCTGCATTGGTTGGTGCTGGCCAGCGTATTATTCCTTCCGCCGGGTCAAAAAACGTTATTCCATCTGGTCCTTTCGTCAAAGACACCGCGTGACTCTTTGTTCCTATTACAAACGCAACCTCATCAAGTTTTTCGATCTGCGCCAGCATTTCCCCTTGAGCCTGAGAATAGGTCATGTCACCATCTACGGCAACATAAGCACCTTTATCCAACGCTCCAGATCGCGTAGCCTGTTTGGCATCGACTATAGAAACAGGACTCCTCCCTGCGGCGACGCGCTGGGTTTTTTGCATGTCAACCACGTTCCTGATGGTTTGCGGGTCTCCCTGCTTAAATAGTGACGGCAAGACATCCATATTGTTGCCATTTAGCTTGCCAATGGCATGACTAAACGCTAAACCGCGGCAGCTGCCGTTGACACCGGATGTTTTAACAAGATGCCCGGCAGACAGATCACTCCAGTTTTTACCTTTTTTCCCTGCGATCAGGCCAACCAACTTATTTAGTGGGCCTTTCTGTTCCACGAGCGCTTGCTGAGTCAGCTCTCCCAGCATGCTTTTAAATCGAGGAGAGTCTGCGCCAAAACTTTCAAGAGCGCCCTGCAATCTGCGAGTAGCGGTTTTTGATAATGCAATGACATCACCCACGGCTCCAAGTGACTCGAATACAAGGTCGGCGATTGCCCACTGCTTATCGCTACTGCTGGCTTCTGGATCAGTTAACGTTACTATGCTGACAAAGATGTTACCTCCAGCTAAAACAAGACCAAGCGACGGTACAGGTATTGCTGCCAGAGAGAGTATGCCGATGACCATTTGAAGATTACTCTGAATGCGGCTCCATTTCTCTTGCAGAGATTCATGCCTTTCAGAAAAATAATGATCGAAGTATTCAGAAAACGACGTAATTAAATATCCAGACAGATTCCTCGCTTTAATTTGCACTCCCCCAATTTCGATGACCAGCCTGTTCAATGGATCAACAGTATCATCAGAAAACCCACCCACATAACCGAAGTCAGTAATCTTTTCCTTTAGCCCCCGGGAGAATGCATCTTTACCTGCTTGGGTCATGCCGTTGCGCATAGCTTTCTGTTGTGCTTGACTGAGACGGTTGTCATTACTCTGCAACCAGGTAAAACCATCATGAGGAGAGTACAACAAACCATCTTTATGAAGGTTTTCAGAATCGCCATGCAAGTGGTCATTATCATTGTAAGGTAGGAAAATAGAGCCATATATCGCATGGCCATCATATGAATATCTATAGCCTTGTTTGTGTCCATCAAGGAAATTGTTAACCAGCTTTTTTTGTACCGGAGGAATAGCAGGATTATTGATAAAATCTTGTACGTGGAGTTGCAATGTAGCATCGAGTGTTACCGTGAGTTCTGGTCGCTTTTCATCCATTAGCCTCTGAAAATTGAAGGGTACCTCTGTATCAGCATCGTATCTTGCCTGCGTTAAAACGGAGATTATCTTGTCCCTGTCTGAGTCAAGAATTCGGTCCTTTCCCCCACAGTTTTTCACGCAATACCAAGAGCCATTTGGAACTTCCTTCAGGATCATTTCTGAAAGTGAGAGCGTTTCAGTTGTGCGATAGTAAGGATCCATACTGCCCTGGAGTCTTGCTAACTCAGGATCAAACCAAATATCTCGAATTTCTATTACTGAGTCAGGCTTAAGTACAGCATCGAATTGATCTGCTACTTTTTTTGCTTCGGAGCTAAGCAGCGAGGAGAGGCTCGCACCGATAAGGGCGGATAAGCTTCCCTTTGTCAGCGCTTTGGCATTGGCAATCAGTACAGGATCTGGTTGGTGCCCAGCCTTTTTGCTTTCCATATGTGTTTTAATTTCATTTAAAAGCGCGTTTACCTCACTCCTCATCTTAACGAATCCGACATAGCCATCACCCTGCGCGGACAGGCTCGGGGCTTCGCCTTTGAATAAGGCATAATCATAAGCCAGATAGGCAATAGCGCCCCTCAGACTGTCCATTGCCCCGATAACTTTCGGCGAGTTTGGGTCTCTTTCTATTTCCAGCTGAGGTAAGGCAAAGTGGAGCCGGAGATTTTGCTCAAGTTTCTTGTAACGCGCGTCTGCAGTCAGCCATCGAGTGGCCGTATCACGCGATTCGCCACAGATCTCTCCATACGCCCATTTCAAGGGTTTATCTATTTTTTCAGCCGACGGTGGGATTCCTGCCCCCAGTCTGGGCAGGTAGTCGGAACGAAAGTCCTCACTCAGCTCACCGAGTTCCTGGAAATACCTCTTCCCCCAGACCGTGTTAAGCGTATCTGAGTCTGTCCTTCCGACAAGCTGGCCATAGGTGATGATATGTAGAGCAGACGTTAAACTGCCATCAGATGCGGGCATTGAACTCATTACAATCGCTGGGCTATTGGAATGACACCCTTCACCAACACCTGGGAAGCCTACGCTCAGAAGATCATCGATCAAAATATTGTCTACTGCGCCCCCTGAAACCAAATACTGCCCCAAACCTCTCGCAGCCAGCTCACCAATGCAGTCCATCGCCTCTGGATCACGAGAAAAGCGACTATTCAGCTTATCCAGCAGATCAATCTGAAGCTGTTCCGCAGTCGTGCCCGTTAGTTCTGATGCTGACATGCCCGCTAGCTGTCGTGTTTGGTATAGATGGACCGAGAGAGATGCCTCTAAATGAACCGCTTCTAAGCGGGTCACATCTGCCTTTAGCGTTTTTTCAAGCTCTGCAGCACTTTCGATTTGTGGCTGTAACGCGTCGGCTCTTCTTTCTGACTCATATGCTTCCTTTTCTCTGCCAGCCTCTCGTATCAGTTCACGATAATCATCCATATAGTTGTTTCGAATCAGTTTAAGTGTGTCCTTGTTTTCTTTCGCTAAGGCCAGTTCACTCTGCGCCTGCCTCAAGGTTCTCTCACGGATTGGCGCAGCCTCTGCCCCCGGAGGCCCAATAGGAAAGAGGTCGGTACCTAGTAAATCCCAAATCGGACGCCATAAAGAAGCAGAATTGCCGGGGCTGTCCACTAAGGTTTTTGTTGCCAATATATTTGCAAATTTGTCTTCAGACTGTCCCGTGTGGCTATTGGCAAGTCGCACTTTTTGCTGATGCGATGACATGCTCCCATCGCTATAACCAGTTGCACTTAGCACTCGTTTCTGATGTGGGAACGCTTGTTTCCGGGGAGAGTAAGACAGCGGTGTTAAATCATTGTTTGTTTCTTCTGCTTTGGAGACTCCGTAGACGTTTTCGTAGCCTCTTTCAAACAATCCGGAATCTATTGCATCTTGCCCGGACTTTGCAATGTTGCTCCCGAATGCATGCATTGCATGCAATGCAATTGAACCTGCACTAGTGTTCATCCGGTTTGACGCTGCGCTCCTTGCCATTGCGCGTGCTTTGCTTTCCTGTATTAACTCGTGAGCAATTTCTTTAATTTTATTTTTTCTTTCCTCTCCTAAACTAGCGTCAAATTGGGTAGTGAAAATCTCATCATAACGTGCTGTCTCTGGAATTATTACTGCTAGTACCAATTCAGCCCACTTTTTTATACGCTGATTGTCATCCCAAGCCCGCTTCTGTTTTTTGGAGTTGATACCCGGCTGAACTGCATCTGATAGTAAAGGAAAATGTTTTGACCTGATTGTTCTGTCAGGCTGGCCGTTAGCCAGAGATTCATGCTTATTTCTGTAGCTTGAACCTGCCAGATCACGACCCTGGGGCGGCTGCCGGACTTTGTTAGCGTTGTGTTTACTCAGCGGCTGAAGCTTACTTGGGCGATCCTGAGGGTTGTTGTGAGGAATGCTCTGCTTTGGAGCGAGATCCGAGCAACTCTCAACCTTCTTCACGCTCTTCGCAAAGCCCTTGACAGGGAGGAGAGCAGCATTAAATTTGAGATGATTTCGTTCCGAGGCAGTGGGAACATACCCCAATTCTGTAGAATCCTTTTTAGTGGTTTGACTGGCAGGTTCCTGCTCTGCTGAGAAAACATTTACTCTATTATTTGTTAAGTATTTAAGCATATATAACCCTCAAGCTATGGTCATCCCCCCCATTTTTAAGCTCACTTAAAAACAGAGGTCAGGCATGTAATGCCATTTTTTTTTCAAAGTAATGCAGCCCAATCCCATATGCAGGCGCTTGTTATTACAAGTCCAAAGCAATTGTGTTGCAGTTTCTTGTGCTTCCAGCCAGAATTTCAAAAAATAGCATGTCAGCCATTCATAGCGCACAGTTCGATTATTGCGATTCACAAAAGAAGACCGTAAAAATAAATGGTATTACGCATTAATAGTTGATTGGTTTATTAAACCAGTCTTATTCATAATTTAATATTTTTTATGAGATCATAATATTTATCTGGTTTGTTATTTACGTTATATGCCGGATCAACTCCAATTTGAATTTATTAAATACAATCAGATCAACTGAAAATATATTTATAAGCATAAAATATGCTACCTGACTTCAGGTTCTGTACCAGAAAAACTTTTTTTAAAAAATTAACCAATAAATTCCTGCTCTTGAATAACCGGTGACATATTTTTCTGCTGATACCATTGCGGATACTGGCGCTGCAAAAATGTGTCAAACATATTTTTTGCCAAAGAAAATGAATACTTATCTG
>JBOFGM010000168.1:0-7376 GCA_051649105.1 Iodobacter sp.
CGACAAAATGCTGGCTGCAGGCAATAGCTTTACCATTACCTCTTCAGCCATTGTGCTGGAACAATTAATAAGCCGGGTACTGTTTAACAAAGCAGAAACTGCCGGTGAGCAAACATCGGAGCAAAAATAATGAAAAAATGGATTCTGGCCTTATCAGTGGGCTTTATGGCGACTTGCAGCCTGGCTGTTGCAGCAGAAGCACCTGAAGTAATCGTAAAAAATGTCAGCCGCGATGTGCTGGAAATTATTAAAAAGAATGATAAAGATCCGCTGAAGACCCGTGATCAGGTGGATGCCCGCGTTGCACCGCTGGCAGACTACAACCGCATGACCATGCTGGCCGTTGGCCGTTACTGGAAAACAGCCTCACCAGAACAACAACAAGCACTGACCCGCGAATTCCGCACCATGCTGGTTCGCACCTATCTGTCGGCCTTGTCGATTTATAAAAACGCTCAGGTGGATGTAAAAGGCACCCGTCCGGGGAATGATGCCAGCGAAATGACGGTGCGTACCGAAGTGAGCCTGCCGGGCCAAAAACCCATTCCACTGGACTTTAGCTTTGAAAAAACCGATGGCGGCTGGAAAACCTACGATATCGCGGTGGATGGCATCAGCTTTATTAATAATAACCGCAATCAGTTTAATGCCATTATTCGCAAAGACGGTGTGGATGGTCTGATCAAACAGCTTTCAGACCGCAACAACGCTCAGCGCAGTGCCAGCAAATGAAAGTTTTCCAACCCAGCGGCCCGCTGAATCTTGATACGGCTGTTGCACAGCTGGGCACGCTGCCGGCCCTGGGGTCGGGTGAGCTGCTGGAAATCAATCTGAGCCAGATTACGGCGGCAGATTCTTCCGCCGTGGCGGTGCTGCTGCACTGGCTGCGCAGCGCCCGTCAGCAGGGTGCCGATCTGATCTTCACCGGACTACCCGATGGGCTGGCCGGACTGATCCGTCTGTATGATCTGGATACGCTGCTGCCTGTCGCAGCCAAAGACCCGCAAAAATAGCCCGTCTGGCAGAAAGACACCGATCCGGGCTATATATTTAGTAATCTGAAAAACCAGATGCGCCTTCCAGCTTGCATGGACAGGCGTATTTTATTGCACGCGTAAAGTGCTAAATCAGCCTAGAATATCGACCTTGGTTAATCAATTATGACTTACATGCGCCGTCTTCTGCCTTTTTTTGCTCTGCTCCTTGGTGCATGTGCCACTCCGCAGAATAATTACGACCCGATTGAACCGGTCAACCGCGGCATCTTTGCCTTTAATCAAGCGGTCGATAAAACCATTCTGAAGCCAACGGCCGAGGTTTATGGCCAGTATGCTCCGGGCCCGGTTAAACAGGGCGGCGGCAATTTCTTTGCCAATATTGATGATATCTTTGCCTCCCTGGGTGCACTGCTGCAGGGCAAGGGTACCGATGCGGCGCATAGTGTCGGCCGTGTGCTGGTCAACAGCACCGTGGGACTGTTTGGTCTGGTGGACTGGGCCAGCGATATGGGTTTAAAGAAAAGTGATGAAGATATTGGCCAGGCTTTAGGCAGCTGGGGCATCGGCTCCGGCCCTTATCTGATGGTGCCATTGCGCGGCCCTACCACGCTGCGGGACAGCAGTGATCTGGTGGTACGCTTTTATGCCGATCCGCTGGATATCTGGGATGGCACGCAAGATCTGAGCACACAAATTATCCGATATGGTTACTGGGCGGTTGAGCAGCGCCGTCAGCTATTGCCGCTGGACGCTATGATTGATGCGCAGGCAGATCCTTATGCCTATATCCGCGATGCCTATTTACAACGCCGTTATTTCAGAACATGGGATGGCAATCCGCCGGAGCCTTTGCAACTGGGCCCGACCGATGAAGAACTGGATGCTATGGATGCTGCCAAAGCTGCTGCTGCGACCAAAGCCAGCCCTGAACCGGCAGCCAGTGCCGTTGCCGCCGAAGCCCTGCCTGCCAGTGCTCCTGTAGCAGCCCAACCCGGAGTTGCCCCTTGAGTGCCATTGTTTTTGATGCCGTTGCCAAGCAGTTTGATGATTTCCATGCCCTGAAAGGGATTAGTTTTACCGTAGAGCAAGGCGATTTCTTTGCCCTGCTGGGCCCCAATGGCGCAGGTAAGACCACCCTGATTTCCGCTCTGGCCGGCCTTTCCCGGCCAACTTCCGGGCAAATCTCAGTGATGGGTTTTGACGTACAAAAAGACTATCGCCAAGCCCGGCGGGCAGTAGGCATTGTGCCGCAAGAGCTGGTGTTTGATCCGTTTTTTACCGTGCGTGAAACGCTGGAATTTCAATCCGGCTATTTTGGCCTGCGCCATAATGGCGACTGGATTGATGAGATTTTATTTAATCTGGGTTTAAGCGATAAAGCACAGACCAATATGCGGGCCTTATCCGGTGGTATGAAGCGCCGGGTGATGGTGGCCCAGGCTCTGGTGCACCGCCCTCCGGTTATTGTGCTGGATGAGCCGACAGCCGGTGTCGATGTTGAGCTGCGTAAAACCCTGTGGGAGTTTATCCGCCGCCTGAACAGCGATGGCCATACCATTGTGCTGACCACGCATTATCTGGAAGAAGCCGAAACCCTGTGCAACCGCATTGCCATGCTTAAAAATGGCGAACTGATTTCATTAGAAGATAAAAACACCCTGATGAGCCGCGGGGCCACGCGCGAATTATTTATTAAAATCAAACCCGCCAGCCTGCCCGAATCACTGCAGCCGCTGCTGATTTGCGAGAGAGATGGCGGCTTTGAATTAAAACTGGCCGACTGCAAAGATCTGGAAGGTGTTTTAAGCGAATTAAGGCATCATGATTTACAACTGCGCGATATCGAAGTGGGTAAAGCCGATCTGGAAACTATTTTTGTCGATATGATGTCCAAAAGCCGGCAATAACGGCCGGCTACTGCCACACAACCACTTACCGCCACCCGCGCCAAGACGACACTATGCAAGGTTTTTACACGCTGTTTTATAAGGAAGTACTACGGTTCTGGAAAGTTTCTTTTCAGACTGTGGCTGCGCCGGTTTTAACCGCGCTGATGTATCTGCTGATTTTTGCCCATGTACTCGACAGCCATGTACAACCCTATCCGGGGGTGGCCTATACCGCCTTTTTAATTCCGGGACTGGTGATGATGTCGGTATTACAAAACAGCTTTTCTAATGCCTCCTCCAGCCTGATCCAGTCTAAAGTAACCGGCAGCCTGATTTTTGTGATGCTGCCACCGCTGTCGCATCTGGAATTTTTCTTTGCCTATCTGCTGGCCGCCATGGTTCGCGGCCTTGTGGTCGGTTCCGGCGTGCTGCTGGTCACGATGTGGTTTTCGGTGCCACCCTTTGCCCATCCGCTGTGGATTCTGATCTTTGCCATGATGGGTTCGGCCGTTATGGCCGCCGTGGGCATACTGGCCGGAATCTGGGCTGAAAAGTATGACCAGCTGGCCGCCTTTCAAAATTTCCTGATTATGCCGCTGACTTTTTTATCCGGCGTATTTTATTCTGTCCACAGCCTGCCGGCTTTCTGGCAGGGCGTGTCGGCCTGGAACCCTGTTTTTTATATGATTGATGGATTCCGCTACGGCTTTTTTGGCGTCAGCGATGTCTCACCATGGCATTCCTTTGCCGTGGCAGGGCTGTCTCTGGCCATTGTGTCGGGCGGAGCCTATGCATTGATTAAATCCGGCTATAAATTAAGGCACTAAACCTATGACTCCAGAATCCGTACAAGCCTTACTGACCCAGCGCCTTGATGCCAGCATTGTTGAAGTGACTGGCGATGGCCACCATTTCTATGCCCGTATTGCCTCTGCCCGCTTTGAAGGCCTTGGCCTTCTGGCCCGGCACCGCCTGGTTAAAGACTCCGTAAAACCAGAAATCGACTCGGGTGAATTACATGCCCTGTCGCTGGAAAAAACGCTGACACCGGCCGAATGGGCAGAGCGCGCTTAAATGAGCAGCGATGACCGCTTCAATCTGGATGCCATTGAAAAAAATCGCATCAAGCTGGAGCAAGCTAAGGCTGAAGCATTAAAACCGGCTGACCGCAGTACACAAAATCTGATGGCCTTAACCAATTTGCCATGGCTGATCGCAGGTATCGCTGCGCTGCTGTGGTATTGCTTGAAATAAACATTAAAGAGTTACAGAAATGGACAAACTAAGAATTGTTGGCGGTCACCCGCTGTCTGGTGAAATTTCAATTTCCGGTGCAAAAAATGCGGCTCTGCCGATTCTCTGTGCCAGTTTGCTGACGGCCGGCACCCTGCGCCTGACTAATGTGCCTCAGCTGGCTGATGTCAAAACAACGCAAAAACTGCTGCAAGGCATGGGCGTGCGGGTGATGACCGATAATATTCATGAATATGAAATTACCGCCAATGAAGTCACCACGCTGATCGCTCCTTATGAGCTGGTTAAAACCATGCGTGCCTCGATTCTGGTACTGGGCCCGACTCTGGCCCGTTTTGGCGAAGCCCAGGTTTCCCTGCCAGGCGGCTGCGCCATTGGTGCACGTCCGGTTGATCAGCATATTAAGGGCCTGCAAGCGATGGGCGCTGAAATTGTGATCGAGCATGGCTATGTAAAAGCCAGCGGCAAGCTGAAAGGCGCACGAATTGTCTGCGATATGGTCACCGTAACCGGTACCGAAAATCTGCTGATGGCGGCCACACTGGCCGAAGGCACCACCGTTATTGAAAATGCGGCCCGCGAGCCGGAAGTGGTCGATCTGGCCGAATGCCTGATTAAAATGGGCGCTAAAATCAGCGGCCATGGCTCCGATACCATTACCATTGAAGGCGTTGCCGAATTACACGGCGCCGAGCACGCGATTGTGCCAGACCGTATTGAAACCGGTACCTTCCTGATTGCCGCTGCCGTATCGCAAGGTAAGCTGGTGTTACGCAATACCCGCTCCGATATTATGGGTGCGGTACTGGATAAACTGCGTGAAGCAGGTGCCTATATCGAAGCCGGTGAAGACTGGATTGCGATTGATATGAAACAACGCCCGAAAGCAGTAAATATCCGTACACTGCCTTATCCGGCCTTCCCGACCGATATGCAGGCACAGTTTATGCTGCTGAACTGCGTGGCCGAAGGCACCGGTATGATTACTGAAACCATCTTTGAAAACCGCTTTATGCATGCGCCGGAACTGATCCGCATGGGTGCAAAAATCAGCACCGAAGGCAATACCGCTGTAGTGACCGGCGTGGAAAAACTGGAAGGCGCCACCGTAATGGCGACTGACCTGCGTGCTTCCGCCTCACTGGTAATTGCCGGTATGATTGCAACCGGCGAAACCATTGTTGACCGGATCTATCACCTTGACCGTGGTTACGAGCATATTGAGCGCAAACTTTGTGGCGTAGGCGCGCAAATCGAAAGAATCTCCTGACGGCGGTACGATGTTCATATTAAATCCCAAACCAGCAGCACAGGATCAGGACGATAAACCCCGTCCTCCTCCAAGCCAAAATGAAAAAGGCGCGGCAGCGCTGGCTCACCTGGCCGGCGTATTCTGGTTGCCTATTTTGCCAATGGCCGTACTGGCGCTGATGATTCCGCTCCTAGTACTGCAATTTGCCCGGGTGCATTCAGATTATGTTGAGCAACATGCTATCAGCGCATGTAATTTTCAGCTGCTGATGGGATGCTTTTACGCCGTGGCCATGCTGGCAGGGTTTGTGCTGCACAGCCCGCTGCCACTCTGGTGGGTGGCACTGGGCTCCGCCATTTTTGCCTTATGGGAAGGGGCGAAAGCCATTAATGGCTGGCCGTCCAAATATCCTGTAACACTCAGACTATTTAAATAATCTGCCGTCTGATCCGGCCCTGCCCTTACCGGCAGGGCCATATCATGCTGGCTGCCTGACCGGACATTAAAATGATCACTATCGCACTATCCAAAGGTCGTATCTTTGAAGAAACGCTGCCACTTTTGGCTGCGGCAGGGATTGTTCCCAGCGAAGCCCCGGAATCCAGCCGTAAGCTGATTATTGGCACCAATATGGAAGATGTGCGGCTGATTATTGTCCGTGCCACCGATGTGCCGACCTATGTGCAATATGGCGCGGCCGATCTGGGGATTGCCGGTAAAGATGTACTGCTGGAGCATGGCGGAGCCGGCCTGTATTTGCCGCTGGATCTGGATATTGCCAAATGCCGGCTGATGGTTGCGGTACAAAATGGCTTTGACTATGAAGGGGCCGTAAAACAAGGTGCCCGTTTACGCATTGCCACCAAATACACCCAGTGCGCGCGCGAACACTTTGCCAGCAAGGGCGTGCACGTGGATTTAATCAAGCTCTACGGCTCGATGGAACTGGCCCCACTGGTGGGTCTTGCGGATGCCATCGTGGATCTGGTGTCCACCGGAAGCACGCTTAAAGCCAATAATCTGGTGGCAGTGGAAGATATCCGTGAAATCAGCTCGCGTCTGGTGGTGAATCAGGCCGCACTGAAGCTGAAACACGCCAGAATCCAGCCAATGATTGATGCCTTTGCCGCCACCGTTGCCGCACGTCAGTCTGCCTAAGCCTGAATAACCCTGCGTTTACCCCTGAACGCTTTAAAACCAAAGCAATCAGACCGCCTGATTAAGTCGTCTGATTGCTGCTTGTGCAATCGCCCAGATTTAAAATGCTCTTTTCATGCCCTCTCTCAATGCCGGCCCAGGCATATTGGCGCCGTCGCAACGAAGCAGCGTACAATACCCTCTAATTTTTGACTTGATGCTGACATCTTTAAGAAAGATTGGCATTGCTCCACCCTCTGGTGCACACCTGCTAAGCAAGGCCCCTCATGAACTCCATCGAACAACAATTTTTTAACGATTTAGAGCGCAAGCTATGGACCGCCGCCGATAAGTTACGCTCCAGTCTGGATGCCGCGGTGTACAAGCATGTCGTGCTTGGACTGATTTTTCTAAAATATGTATCTGATGCCTTTGAAGAGCGCCGCTTAGAGTTAGATTCTCAATTCCGTGACCCGAGCCATGATTACTATATGGACCCGGCCGACTACGCCGAAAACTATGCGGCCGACCTGGCTGCCGAGCTGGAAGTCCGCGACTATTACACCGAAAAAAACGTATTCTGGGTACCACCAGAAGCACGTTGGCAAGTGCTGCGCGACTGCGCGCAGCTACCACCAAAATCAGCGCTGCCATGGAATAAACCCGGCAAAAATGAGCCAGAAGAAATGCGCAGCGTAGGTTGGCTGATCGACAATGCCATGGAAGCCGTTGAGCGCGAGAACGAAAAAAAACTCAAAAATGTACTCAATAAAGACTTTGCCCGCACCGAGCTGGACAGCCACAAACTGGCCGATCTTATCGCGCACTTTTCCGACACAAACTTCA
>JBOFGM010000169.1:0-2670 GCA_051649105.1 Iodobacter sp.
ACCGTTCTGTTTTCTGTGGTACTGACCGGCACGGTACTGACCCGGCGGATGAAGCAGGCGTTGCCTGTTACTTATCTGGGTATTGCACTGGTGGTTGCCCCGGATCTGACCAGTGCCAGTGCCGACTGGAGAGGGATCGGTTTTATCGTCGCCAGCACTATTGTCTATGCCCTCTATACGAGTTTAAGCCCCGGCACCATTATCCGGGTGGGAGCCATACGCTTTACCGCGCTTTGCCTCTGTGCCACCAGCCTGCCAGTACTGATTCATTTTATGCTGACTCATCCGCTGCAGGCCCTGCAACAACCTCTGCCCGTCTATGGCTGGGCTGCGGCGATGGCGCTTTTTGCCACCGTCTTACCCGTCGCGGCCACTGCCGCAGCAATGAGCCGCATTGGAGCCAGCCGGACGGCGATTATCGGCAGTCTGGGTCCGATGCTGTCCATTTTATTAAGTATAAATATTTTGGGCGAGCAGCTCAGTCCGGTGCAATGGCTGGGGGCTGCCGTAGTGATGGCGGGGGTTTGGCGGGTCAGTCACAGCTGACAGGCTGCATCAGCCTGTCAGCTGTGCCAGTCTTAACTCAAGCGGAAACGCTGTACCGATTCGCTTAATTCACCAGCCATGCCATCCAGATTGTTTACGGAATCAGACATACTGCGCACCGCCAGCGAGTTTTCTTCCGCCATTTGGGCAATCTTTTCCACATTGCTGGCAATTTCGCGTGCTGCAATACGCTGCTCTTGCATTTGGTCAGTAATATTATTCACAGCAAACACCACATGATTGCTGCTGACGTTGATTTGCAAGATGCTTTCACTGGCTTTATTAGTCAGCACCAGACCTTCACCTACCCGGCGATTCCCATTATTCATCCGGACAATGGCATCATGGGCACCCTGCTGAATCGCGCTGACCATTTCTGTAATTTGTGCAGCAGAGGCCGTGGTTCGTTCAGCCAGTTTTCTGACTTCATCGGCTACCACCGCAAAGCCACGTCCCTGCTCACCGGCGCGGGCGGCTTCAATGGCCGCATTCAACGCCAACAGATTAGTCTGATCCGCCACTTCACGAATCACCGTCACAATGCTGCCAATTTCTTCAATTTTCTTGCCCAGCCCGGTAATCTGCTCGGCGGCACCGCCCACTTCCTGAGCAATTTCTTCCATTTCTTTAGCTGCTAACACCACATCCGCACTACCGGAGGAGGCCAGATCACCCGCTTGCCGCGCCGTACCGCTGACTTCATGCGTGTTATCGGCCACCTGATCCATACTGGTGCTCATTTCTTCTACTGCAGCCGCCATCGAGCTGGCCGATGCCGTTTGATTTTCTGAGCTGACAGAAACCTGTTGCGCGGCCGTAGCCAGTTGCCGTGAGGTAGAAGAAACCGACCGGGCATTGGTCGCCAGATTATGAATCAGGCCCACCAGATTACCCTGCATGGTTTTAAGATTAGCTTGCAAATCACCAATCTCATCCCGCTGAATATCAATATGATCCCAGGAATAACTTAAATCCCCGTTGGCAATCCGCTGAGCCACGCCCTTGGCCTGATCCAGCCGGCGGGTAATCATATTTGCAATCAGCCAGGCCACAGTCAGCCCGGCCGCAAAGGCAATCACGGCAAAGATTAATAAGGATGATTGACCGGCAATGACTTTGCTATACACATTTTTTTTACTCTCTTTCATTTGTTCTTTTTGGAATGCAACAATCCGGTCCAATGAATCGGCATAAGCATTGGTTGCCGGCGTGATTTCATTGTAAATAAAAAGACGGCCAGCTTCTTTATCAGAACTGATAGTAAAAAATGTCTGATATTTGGCAATCAGCATATCATAAGTAACATCCGTTTTTTTAAATAATTCTCTGCCGTTTTCCGTTTCAATTAACTTAGCAAGCTGCTGAGAAATTTCCTCTCGTCTTTGCATATTATTTTTAATAATACGGGTCGCTGTCTCCGCATACTCCGGCTTATCTGCCAGCACAATATTGCGCACCTGACGGCCATTATCCAGGACAATTTTAATCAGCTCATCGCATAAACCCACCTTGGGTGCATTATTTTCCATAAGTCTTTCAAAATCATGACTTAAACTTTCGATGCTCCTGTAGCCAATGCCCGCCATAAGCAGTACTAAAAACAGGACAACAGAGAAACCAAGGAATAGTTTTGTTCTTACGGAGTAATTCTTCATGCAGTAAGGTGCCTTTAAATCCAGAGAACCCTGACTATCAGCCAGGGTTTTAATTAAAAACCAGTGAGTAATTATGACAATGAATAATTTTTTGGCATATTAGCATGTAACATAAAGTAACCACTTGTTAAAAATTCAAAAATTGTATTTTTTACAATAAAAAAACCGGCCATTATTCATGACCGGTTTTCTTTAATTATGTAATTAAAAAATCAACTAAGACGGAAGCGCTGTACCGATTCACTTAATTCACCAGCCATTCCATCCAGGCTGGTCACTGAATTAGCCATACTGCGTACTGCCAGTGAATTTTCCTCTGCCATTTGGGCGATTTTTTCCACATTAGCGGCAATTTCCCGCGCGGCAATACGCTGCTCCTGCATTTGCTCTGTAATATTATTCACCGCAGAAACCACATGATTACTGCTGGTATTGATTTGCAAAATACTTTCGCTGGCTTTATGGGTCA
>JBOFGM010000170.1:0-2314 GCA_051649105.1 Iodobacter sp.
AGCCAGCCTGCACGAGGCAGGCTGTGGAACCTTTAAACAGCTTTTACTTCTTGGCACTACGGTCGAGCAAGACGGCCAGCAGAATGACACTGCCTTTAATAACCTGCTGGTAAAACGAGGATACAGATAAAAGATTTAAACCATTGTTCAGTACACCAATTAAGACTGCACCAATCAGCGTGCCGACAATCCAGCCACGGCCACCGGATAAACTGGTGCCGCCCAGTACAACTGCCGCAATGGCATCGAGCTCATAGCCCATCCCGGCATTAGGTTGTGCAGAGTTCAGGCGCGAGGTCAGAATCACACCTGCCAGAGCAGAAAGACCACCCGACAAGGTATACACCCACAGCTTAATGCGGCCTGTTTTAACGCCAGAAATCAGCGAGGCTTCTTCATTACCACCCACAGCATACACATGACGGCCAAATACGGTTTTCTTTAAGATAAACCACAGGGCAATAAAGGCGATCAGTGTGGTAATTACCGGCACCGGGATCACATTGGCGATATAACCCGCACCCAGCATCGAGAAAAAGTCACTGTTAAAGCCGGTAATCGGGCGGCCATCAGAGAACACCAGCGCTAAACCGCGAAATACGGTCATGGTACCCAGTGTGGCAATAAACGGGGCCACTTTACCGCGGCTGATAATAATCCCGTTTACCGCACCCAGCGCCGCACCGGCCAGCACACCGCACAGCGTGGCCAGAATCGGATCCATACCGGCCGCCATCATGGTGGCAATGGCAACGGATGACAGGGCCAGCACCGCACCGACGGACAGATCAATCCCGCCCAGCAAAATAACAAAGGTCATACCAAAGGCAATCAGCGCATTAATCGACACCTGGCGCAGTACATTCAGCAGATTATTAACGGTTAAAAAATCGCGGCTCATAACCGACAAAACGCCGGAAATTAGCAGCAGGGCGAGCAGGGGGCCAAGCTTTTGCAGCGTGGCTTTTTGGCTTTGGTTCATTTACTGGCCTCCGGTGGCAGCATGCATAACAGATTCTTGTGTAGCGGTTTTTGCATCAAAAATGCCCGCGCTTTGTCCTTGATGCATCACGAGGATACGGTCGCTCATGGCCAATACTTCGGGTAACTCAGATGAAATCATCAGAATGGCCACACCACTGGCGGCCAGCTCATTAATAATGTGATAAATCTCGGCCTTACCCCCCACATCCACACCGCGGGTGGGTTCGTCTAAAAACAGCACTTTGGGCGTAATCCCCAGCCATTTGGCAAACACCACTTTTTGCTGATTACCCCCGGAGAGCGATTTCACTTCCAGATCGGCATCCCGGGTGCGAATAGACAGTTTGCGGATCATTTCGCTGACGTTCGCCGCCTCGGCCGCGCTGTCGATCATGCCAAAGTGGCTGGGCGCATTAGTCAGGCTGATGTTTTCTTTAACCGATAATCCCAGCACCAAACCTTGCGATTTTCTGTCTTCAGTGACATAGCCAATGCCATGATTAATCGCTTCAATGGCCGAGCGGCAATGAATCTCTGTACCATCCAGCCAGACTTGCCCGGCCGATCTTGGCGATAAGCCAAACAGGCTGTGTGCAATTTCACTGCGTCCGGCTCCCATCAGCCCGGCCACACCCAAGACTTCACCCTGACGGATTTCAAAACTGATGCCGCTGATGGTCTTGGTATCGGCCAGGTTCTCTACCTTAAAGCGAACCGGGCCCGGCACCGAACTGCGCTGAGGGTAACGGTCGCCAATTTCACGGCCGACCATCATTTTTACAATTTCATCAATCCGGGTTTCTTTAATCACCCGGGTGCCGACAAACTGGCCGTCGCGCAGTACAGAAATACGGTCGCAAACCTGAAAGATTTCTTCCATGCGGTGGGATACATAAACAATACCCACGCCGCGTGATTTCAGATCCCGCATCAGCTTAAACAGAACTTCAATTTCCCGGTTACTCAGCGCTGCGGTAGGTTCATCCATAATCAGCACCTGGGCGTTCAGCGATAAGGCCTTGGCAATTTCCACCATTTGCTGCTGACCAATCGATAAGGTGCCCGATTCCTGATCCGGATCGATATTGGTAATGCCCAGTAAAGCCAGATATTCACGGCAAAGAGCCCGCATTTCGGCCGATTTAAGCATGCCGCCACGCGATTTTTCCCGGCCCAGAAACATATTGTCCATGACCGATAATTCACGGATCAGGTTCAGTTCCTGGTGAATAATCGCAATGCCCAGTGCTTCTGCTTCTTTGGGGCTGTGGATATGAACTTCGCGGCCGTCAACAAAGATCTGGCCGGCGTCGCTGGGGTAAATACCGGT
>JBOFGM010000171.1:0-6665 GCA_051649105.1 Iodobacter sp.
CATCTTTGGTGGCCGAATACCAGTCAAGGCCATCGAGGGATTTAATCAGATGCTCTAAATGGCGGGGCTCACGCAGGCGGGTTTGCGCATCGGCATAAATGGCAGAAATCAGCGGATCGGCATGCACACTCAGCTTAAGCAGCGTGCTGCGATATTCGTTCAGCAAATTCAGGCCGGATAAAGAAGTAAATTGATCCCAGCGGGCATATTCAGGTAATTTATGCGCGGCCATCACGCCGGTTTGTGTATTTTCAAATTCCATTTTAATAAACAACAACAGCACCAGCTCGGTAACGTAATCGCTGTAGTTAATACCGTCGTCGCGTAATACATCACACAGACCCCAGAGCTTTTGGACGATATCGTTGTTATTCATGGTTAATGCCTTTATTTCAATAGTTATAAAGGCTCACGGGGCAAAACCCAGTGAGCCTGTCGAGTGCTGAATTCTTGCTATTTTAACTTAGCGGCAAACTTAAAATAGCGCATGAGGCTATTTAAGTTCGCGGGCCAAACCCTGAAACGCGGGTTAATGGTTGCGGCACGCAGTATGGAAGCTTTATCTGCAACGCACCGATCTTTTCCAGCCGTTAAAAATCACATCCTGGCCTTATGCAACTTGCGGCCACAATTCTTCGGCCAAAGTATCCAATACCGTGGGTAATTGCGTACCAAGGATTTTTTCCAATTGCTGGACCCCACCATCTTTGGCAAAGGCATGATTGACGAAATCACGGTCGATCACGATTTCATGCATCAGCTGCTTAGCGATGCGGTCTAACCATTTCCTTTGAATGGTGCTCCAGGCGTGAAGCGAATAGATTTTTTGCATTGCATTGGCAACGCGCTGCTCGAAGGGTAATAAAGCCTCACCAATGGCGGCACGACGAATATAACCAATAATACTGGCGGCCATTTCCTGATTCGTTGCATTGCGCCATGCCGATTTCAGCGCGCTTTCGGTAAAGCCGTTTTCATCCAGCAGCAAGCGAATTTCTTTGAGCTGAGCACGGGTCAGGTCTTTAGGGCGATTAACCACCAGGCTGAGTGCCGCCGATTGATTCAGTGAGCGCGTAATAAACCCGGCAAAGCTTTCCAGATAATCGGCGGGTTTTGCATACTGGCCATAGGTCTGTTCGCGCAGCACCAATTCATCTTTATGGTGAGCAATCATGGGGCGGTAATCGGTGCCCATCAGCACGCTGACGGCGTCAAGTTGCTCCAGCAGACGGGTGTTTTGGTTAATAAAATCGGCGGCGGCTTTGGGGCCCAGTTTGCGCAAATGCAAATGCATTTGAGCGGGTTCCACCCCCCATTGCTGCTCCAGCTCGGTTAATTTTTCCTGGATAGCCGTGTTTTTTTCGGCTTTTTTACCGGCTTTACGCAGCACGCGCATCACTTTTTGGCTGACGGCGGCAAGTACATCGTCAGCATGGGTTTTACCTGGCGTGCCTGGATCTGCACCTTCGGCAGAAGGCTGTTGCTCCGCCGGCGCGGTGTAGCTGGCGGGGTTTTCCAACTCGCCGAGCAATTGCTCCAGGGTGATGCCGGGATTTTTTACCAGCGGCTTCATCGTGTTCACGTCGTCCAGCGCCGCATAAATACCGACGGGGTCGTAAATTTTAAATTCAGTTTTGCCAATTTCATCGCAGCGGCGCGTTGCACGCCCAATCATTTGCTCGTACAAGATCCGCGAGCGAACGCGGCGCATAAACACCAGGTGGCAAATTTTGGGTACGTCGATCCCCGTGGTCAGCAGATCGACAGTAATGGCAACGCTGGGATAGCGCTCATTTTTATATTTCTTAATCATCAGCGCGACTTTATCGGTCTTGCCCGTGATTTTTTGCACCGCAGCCACGTTGTAATCATCACCGTAGCATTCTTTAAATTCCGTATCCAGCAGGCGCTTAACCATATCGGCATGCGCATCGGTGGCGCAGAAAATCATGGTTTTTTCATCACCCAGCGGATCAATTTCTTCGGCCAGCGCTTCGCAAATCACGCGGTTAAAATCTTCTGTAATCACGCGGCGGTTAAAGCTTTCAACTTCAAAACTCACTTCGTCATTAAGCTCCGAAACATCGATCGCCCCGGTACGGGTATCTACAACTGAAACGGCCTCACCCTTGGCAAAGGTAATTCCCGCCCGGCTGAGTTTGGTTTCGTAGCGAATCGGCGGCTCATGGTCTATCAGCCAATCATCGGCCACGGCTTCACGGTAACTGTAGGTGTAAACCGGCTTACCGAAAATATCGCTGGTGTGTTTCGCGGGTGTGGCTGTCAGGCCAATTTTAACTGCATCAAAATAGTCGAGCACCTGGCGATAACGCGAAAGATACTGCGTCTGATCGCGCACCGCTTGTTCGCCCTCGGTCATTTCCTGGTCCAGCGTATAACCCCGGTGCGCCTCGTCCACAATAATGCAATCGTATTCCCCCACCAAGGGGGGTGAATCGGCATCAAAAATACGCCGCACCATCGCTTGCACGGTTGCCACCTGGACGCGGGTTTCCGCCTCGGCGGCCATATCCCCCAAGTCAGCAATATTGTAAGCCTCAGCGAGCGTTAAACCTTGCTCTAACGGCGCTTCATTAAACACATCAAGCGCCTGGTCGCCGAGAGCGGTACGGTCCACCAAAAACAAAATACGGCGAAAGCGCTCAGCTTTCAGAAAACGATAAATCAGACCAATAATGGTGCGGGTTTTACCTGTACCCGTCGCCATTGCCAGTAAGATATTGCGCTGGTTATTGGCCAGTGCCGCTTCAACGCATTCAATTGCACGCTGCTGGTAATCCCGCACCTTTAAGTAGGCAAAGCCTTCTGTTTGTAACCTGGCTTCGGCCTCTTCCCGGCTGCGCTTCAGTAAGTCGATCAGCTGGTCGGGCGAGTGAAAATCCATCAAAGCCCGCGCCAAATTGGCGGGGTGACGCACATCGCGAAACCAGGTGCCGCTTTGCTCCAGCAATTGCTTGAAAAAGGGACGGCCATTACTGGAGTACACAAACGGGATATAAAACAGAGCCTTGTTGCCGAGCCATGCCGAGCTGAGCCCTGCCAATTCCCACGCGGGTTTGTGTTGCGCATCGATACAAAAGTGATGCGAATAACGCTCGGCCTGCCCTATCTTGCCGGCCACATTTTCATTTTCACGTTTGGCCTCAACCACGGCAATGGGCGTTAAGCCAGCAAACAGAACGTAATCGGCGGATTGTTTACCCGCACACGGCCACTCGGCAATCGCTTTGTTTTTATTACGCTCAGGGCGGCCACCTGCGGCATAAGTCAGCATTTGGGTATCGGCTTCCCAACCTGCTGCATTAAGTTGCTGGTCGATAATGATTCGGGTGAGCTCTTCACTCAGTACAATCTGCCTGGTCGCGGCACTGGTTTTCTTGCGCGTCTGGCTGGCGGTGTCTTTATTGATTTGCTGCTGCAAGGCCGCAATCTGAGCGGCAAATTCCTTTTGAGCAGTGCTAAGTCTGGCTTCGTGTTCGGCTGCCATCGCCTCAAAAATACGCGCCTCAGTATCCATTTGCGAAGCAAGAACAACATATTGTTCTTTTTCCTGGGCGATTAAATCGGCCAGCTGCTGATTGCTGTCTAATGCTTGCTGCGTATCGGTGAGCTGACCACGCAGCTGTTCAATTTGCTTTTGTAATTCTCGCAGCTCAGCGCTCGGGTTGCTTGGTGCGACAAAGCCACCCGCTTTAAACGAAGCACCTTGCCTGCCAAATGACTGGTGATACCAAATAGCCAGCACGCGAGCCACTTTGAGGCCTTCCATGGCTTCTTTGTGCTGGGTCTGGAATTCGTGCGTCGCCTTATTGCCTTCGATACGCAGCGTATGAAACAGCATGCGAATTTCAGGCTCCAGCTCGCGATTGAGCTTATAGAGCAAATCGCTTTGCGTGGTTTTATCATCAAATTCAACGCCGTGGCGCACGGCCAAATCTTGCGCTAATGCTTCTCCGAATTGGCGCAATTTAATAAGCGTTGTGTTTGGATCACTGGAAAAGGCCCGCTCAGCGGTTGCAGCCAGCTGAACCAGCAAAGCAGAGTGCTCAGCTAAAAAGCCAAAATTACCTGGGTTTGCACTTATTATTTTAGCTTCACTCACATTACATACTCTATCAAATTCACTAGCGCTACTTTACGCGAAAACTTATTAAAGTTACGAATAAATGCAAGAATTTAAAAGATAGATTTACAACAATCTGAATTAATAGCAATGAAATTTAAAAAAATGAATGAAATCCCAATCCACTCATTTTTATGGCATAGATAAATTGTGATTTTTTATTTGGCAAGACTAAAAATATTTAAAAGCTATTTCAAAGCTCAGGCTATGCCCTTGCACGATAGCAATACGGTTAAATACGCGGCCCGTTTCCAAACAGAATAGCCATTCAAGATTAAAACCAAGGCAAGGCAAGCGGTAAAAACACATACCGCTCTGCGTAAATGATCCGGATAAGCCACGCCGGGTTTTAGCTTCGCCCCGCACACGGGTACAATCGCCCCTTTGCAGCACAAAGCCCACCCATGTCTCCCCATTCAGTTCTTGAACACGTCTTTGGTTACCGCAGTTTTCGCGGTGAGCAGGAAACCATTGTCAGCCATGTGGCAGGGGGCGGGGATGCGCTGGTGCTGATGCCAACCGGCGGCGGTAAATCGCTGTGTTATCAGATTCCTGCCCTGCTCAGAGAGGGCTGCGGCGTGGTGGTTTCCCCCTTGATTGCCTTAATGCAGGATCAGGTGGATGCATTAAAAGAGCTGGGTGTGGCGGCCGCTTATCTGAACTCCAGCTTAAACCAGGATGAAGCGCGCGAGGTTGAAAACGACTTTATCAATGGCCGGCTGAAGATGCTGTATGTGGCACCGGAGCGGCTGGTTACCCCGCGGTTTATGGCTTTACTGAAACGGGCGCAGATTGGCCTGTTTGCCATTGATGAGGCGCACTGTGTATCGCAATGGGGGCATGATTTCAGGCCGGAATATCTGGCCTTATCCCTGCTTGCCGATGAGTTCCCTGGTATTCCGCGTATTGCCCTGACCGCCACGGCAGACCATGCCACCCGCGCCGAAATGATTGAGCGGCTGCGCCTCGAAGACGCCGAGAAATTTGTCTCCAGCTTTGACCGCCCTAATCTGCGCTATGCCATGGTAGAAAAGAAAAACGCCCGCGATCAGCTGCTGACCTTTATCCGCCGCGAGCATGAAGGCGATTCGGGCATTGTGTATTGCCTGAGCCGCAAAAAAGTCGAAGACACGGCCGCCTGGCTCAGAAGTAAGGAAATTAATGCCCTGCCCTATCATGCCGGGCTGGATGTGGCGGTGCGCACCAAAAATCAGCAACAATTCATTCGGAACGAAGGCGTGGTGATGGTGGCCACCATTGCCTTTGGCATGGGTATTGATAAGCCCGATGTCCGCTTTGTGGCCCATCTGGATTTACCTAAAAGCATTGAAAACTATTATCAGGAAACAGGCCGGGCCGGCCGTGACGGACTGCCTGCCAATACCTGGCTGGCCTATGGGCTGCAGGATCTGATTTTACTCAATAGTATGATCGACAACTCCACCGCGCCGGAAATGCAAAAGCTGGTGGAGCGGCGCAAGCTCGATGCCATGCTGGGCTTGGTGGAGGCCACCGCCTGCCGTCGTCAGACGCTGCTGGGCTATTTTGGCGAAGACAGCAGCCCCTGCGGCAATTGCGATAACTGTATTAACCCGCCCAAGCTGGTTGAAATGACCGATGCGGCCAGAAAAGCGCTGTCTTGTATTTTCCGCACCGGCAACCGCTTTGGCGTGGGGCATCTGGTGGATATTTTGCAGGGCAAAGCCACCCCAAAGGTCAAAGAGCATTTTCATGATCGCATCACTACCTTTGGCATTGGCAAAGATGTGGATGAATCCAGCTGGCGCGCGGTTTTTCGCCAACTTTTAGCCCGTGGTGCCATCCGCTTAAATGAATCCGGCCACGGCGGGATAGAGCTGACCGATGCCGCACGTCCGCTGCTCAAAGGGGAAGCCCAGCTGTTTTTGCGTGAACGAGCCGAGAAGTTTAATTACAAGGGTGAGAAAGACAGCGATTTTGCCAGCGGCTCCGATCAGGCGCTCTGGCAGGCTTTACGCCGTCTGCGCAAAGAACTGGCAGACGAGCAGAATGTGCCGGCGTATATTATTTTTGGCGATGCCACACTCAAAGAGATGGTGCGGCTGCGCCCGGGGGACCATTATGAAATGTCCCGGGTTTCCGGTATTGGTGACCGCAAGCTGGAAAAATACGGCAAAGAGTTTTTAAAAGTGATTGCAGAAACCATGTAAGCGGCACAATCTGTTTTGCACGTCCCTTTAAAATGCCATCCCCGCCATGGCCAAAGCTATACCCTGGCGACTTATTCACTACCGCTAAAGGCCATAAGATGAAAACGCTCTGCGCATTAATGCTGCTGTTATCCAGCCTGATGGCCCATGCGGATTCGATGCGCTGCGGCCAAAGCTTAGTCAGCACAGGAGACCCGCTATTTATGGCACAAGAGAAATGCGGGCCGCCCAGCGATAAAGATGAGTACACCACGCCGGCCACCTATACCAACCGCCATGGCAGAACACTGATTGATCCCAACCGCAGAGGCAGCCTGCATCAGATCTGGACC
>JBOFGM010000172.1:0-4843 GCA_051649105.1 Iodobacter sp.
ATTTATAAAAAGTGCGGCGTAAGCCGCACTTTTTTTTCGTCCGTATTTTGTGGATTCAGTTATTGTTAACTGCTTAAAAGATTTTCAACCCATTTCAATTGCGCAGCACAGGATAAACCATGCCTATCGTGACCCTGCCAGACGGCTCTGAACGACAATTCGACGCCCCGCTTACCGTGGGCGATGTAGCAGCCAGCATCGGTGCTGGCCTTGCCCGTGCCGCTTTGGCCGGTAAGGTTGACGGACAGCTGGTTGATACCAGCTTTGTGATCGATCGCGAGGTTCAGCTGGCAATTATCACCGATAAGGATGCAGATGGCCTGGAAGTGATCCGTCACTCGGCCGCTCACTTAATGGCTTATGCCGTTAAAGAGCTGTTCCCGGATGCGCAAGCCACGATTGGCCCGGTTATCGAAAACGGCTTTTATTACGACTTCTCGTATAAACGCCCGTTTACACCGGAAGATTTGCTGGCCATTGAAAAGAAAATGACCGAGCTGGCAAAAAAAGACATCCCGGTTGAGCGTTATGAATTATTGCGTGACGACGCAGTGGCTTACTTTAAATCGATTGGTGAAAGCTACAAGGCTGAAATCATCGAATCGATTCCTGCTGACCAGGCGCTGAGCCTGTATCGCGAAGGCGACTTTACTGACCTGTGTCGCGGCCCTCATGTGCCATCCACAGGTAAGCTTAAAGTGTTTAAGCTGATGAAGGTGGCGGGTGCTTACTGGCGCGGTGACAGCCGTAATGAAATGCTGACTCGCATCTATGGTACCGCCTGGGCCAAGAAAGACGAGCTTGAGCAATATCTGCACATGCTGGAAGAATCAGAAAAGCGCGATCACCGTAAAATCGGTAAGCAGCTGGATCTGTTCCATATGCAGGATGAAGCACCGGGTATGGTGTTCTGGCATCCAAAAGGCTGGGCACTGTGGCAGTCGATTGAACAATATATGCGCACCAAGCTGGATAAGCATGGCTATCAGGAGATTCGTACTCCAATGGTGATGGATCGTTCCCTGTGGGAGAAGTCCGGTCACTGGGAAAACTATCATGATGCAATGTTTACAACAGAATCGGAAAAACGTGATTACGCCGTAAAACCGATGAATTGCCCGGGGCATATCCAGGTATTTAACCAGGGTATCCGCTCTTACCGCGATTTGCCGATGCGCTTCTCTGAATTTGGTTCTTGCCACCGCAATGAACCATCGGGCTCGCTGCACGGCATTATGCGGGTGCGCGGCTTTGTGCAAGATGATGCACATATTTTCTGTACTGAAGAGCAAGTTCAGTCGGAAGCGGCTTCCTTTATCGATCTGTTGCAAGAAGTCTATGCAGACTTCGGCTTTGAAGAAATTTTGGTTAAGCTTTCCACTCGTCCGGAAAAGCGTGTTGGGACAGAAGAAAGCTGGGATCATGCCGAGGCTGCGCTGGCTGCTGCGCTGGATTCCAAGGGTCTGGCATTTGAATATCAGCCGGGTGAAGGCGCGTTCTATGGCCCTAAAATTGAATTTTCTTTAAAAGATTGTCTGGGTCGTGTCTGGCAATGTGGTACTTTACAGATTGATCCAAATTTGCCAGAGCGTTTAGGCGCTGAATATGTCGGGGAAGACAACGCAAAACATCGTCCTTTGATGCTGCATCGCGCAGTTTTGGGTTCGATGGAGCGTTTTATCGGTATCCTGATCGAAAATCATGCCGGTGCATTCCCTGTCTGGCTGGCGCCAACACAGATGGTCGTGCTCAATATCTCGGACGCACAGCGTGAATATGCCGTAGAAGTGTGCGAAAAACTCAAGTCCCTTGGCTTTAGAGTTCAAGCGGACTTGAGAAATGAGAAGATTACCTATAAAATTCGTGAACATAGTCTGCAACGTCTTCCTTATCAGCTGATTGTTGGCGATAAAGAGAAAGAGGCAGGCCTAGTGGCCGTGCGAAGCCGTACTGGTGAAGACCTGGGGCAGTTAACGATTGAAGCGTTCGCAGAACGCGTTAAATCGGAAATGCCGCAACTTTAACCGATGGCCGACGCACGGTTTTGATTTTGAATGACTTGGAGAATCACAATAGCTTCTCAGGATAAAGAACCACGGATTAACGGTGAAATCACCGCCCGTGAGTTACGTTTGCAGGGTGTGGATGGCGAGCAGCTTGGTATCGTCAGCCTTTCCGAGGCTTTGGCCTTAGCCGAAGAGGCGAATGTTGATCTGGTGGAAATCGCACCTACAGCACAGCCGCCTGTTTGCCGCATTATGGACTACGGCAAGTTTAAGTATCAGGACTCGAAAAAGAAGCACGCCGCCAAGCAGAACCAGAAGCAAGTCCAGGTCAAGGAAGTTAAATTCCGCCCCGGTACGGACGAAAACGATTACCAGATCAAACTGCGTAATCTGATGCGCTTCCTTGCCGAAGGCGACAAAGCAAAGATTACTTTGCGTTTCCGTGGTCGTGAAATGGCTCACCAGGAAATCGGTATGGCTCAGCTGAAACGTGTTGAAGCTGACCTTGGCGATTTGGTAGTGGTAGAGCAATATCCGCGTCTGGAAGGGCGTCAAATGGTGATGATGCTGGCTCCTAAAAAGAAAGCCATCTAATCCCATTACAAAAATACCGGGCTAGCGGCTGCGCCTGGTAAGGCAGATAGAATATTAATCTGCCAGCAGCCGTAATAAAAACGTGGTGGCAGGTATTAAGTGCAAAGCTGGTAACAGCGGTGGCGCCTGTCGCCCTATCTAACTCAGTAGTAGGAGTTCATCATGCCTAAGATGAAGACCAAGAGCGGCGCTAAAAAGCGCTTCAAGGTTCTCGGTGGTGGTGGCGTTAAGCGTAGTCACGCTTTCAAGCGTCACATCTTGACCAAGAAAACCACTAAGACTAAGCGCCAGCTGCGCGGTACAAGTATGGTCGATGCGTCGAACATGCCTTCTGTCCGTGCAATGTTGCCCTACGCATAACTAAAGGAAAAGACTCATGCCTCGCGTTAAACGTGGTGTTACAGCTCGTGCCCGTCATAAGAAAATCATCGCTCTGGCCAAAGGCTATCGTGGTCGTCGTAAAAATGTCTATCGTGTAGCCAAACAGGCTGTCATGAAGGCAGGTCAATACGCTTACCGTGACCGTCGTCAGAAGAAACGTCAGTTCCGTCGCCTATGGATTGCGCGTATTAACGCCGCTTCCCGTGAGTGCGGTCTGGCCTACAGCCGTTTCATGAACGGTCTGAAGAAAGCCGGTATTGTAGTTGACCGTAAGGTTCTCGCTGACCTCGCTGTATTTGACAAACCGGCTTTTGCCCAGTTTGTTGAAGTAGCGAAGGCGAACCTGGCCGCCTAAACAGCTGGCCTACAAGAGGGGGAGGCTTCTGGCCTCCCTTTTTTATTCCTTTGGTTTATCCGAAGGGTTGTTTTACTTGGTTTCTTTATTGAAACGTCAGGTGGAACAGAATAATTTGCCTGAGATTGCTGCAAGATCATGGTTGATAACGTACAAGCGATTCTGGAAAAAGGCATTGCCGCATTAAATGCAAGCAATGACCCGAACGAACTTGAAAATGCCAAGGCGCAATTTATTGGCAAGCAGGGCGAAATTTCTGCGCTCTTAAAACAGTTAGCCACCTTGCCGGCGGAAGAGAAAAAATCTTTCGGCGCAATCGTTAATCAGGCTAAACAAGCATTTGAAGCATCGCTGAATGCGCGCAGAGAAGCACTGGCCAATGAAAAACTGGCTAAGCAATTAGCCGCAGAAGCACTGGATATCACCCTGCCGGGCCGTGGCCTTGCTGGTGGTGGTTTGCATCCGGTGACACTGGTTCGTCAGCGCATTGAGACCTTGTTTCACTCAATGGGTTTCGCAGTGGCCGATGGCCCTGAAATCGAAACAGACTTTTATAATTTTGAAGCCCTGAATCTGCCGCCGGATCATCCGGCCCGCGGTATGCAAGACACCTTCTACGTAGAAGGCGGCGATGTGCTGCGCACGCATACCTCCCCGATTCAGGCGCGTTATATGGAAAGCCACGAGCCGCCGATTAAAATTATCGCGCCGGGCCGGGTTTTTCGTGTTGATTCTGATGCCACGCATTCGCCGATGTTCCATCAAATGGAAGGCCTGTGGGTGGATCAGGATGTCTCCTTTGCCGATCTGAAAAGCGTGATTGTCAGCTTCCTGCGTCAGTTCTTTGAACGCGATGATCTGGAAGTGCGCTTTCGCCCGTCATTCTTCCCCTTTACCGAGCCTTCGGCTGAGATAGACGTAAAGTGGTCCAAGGGATGGATGGAAGTAGGTGGCTGCGGCATGGTGCACCCTAATGTGCTGAAGAATGTCGGCATCGACAGCGAGAAATTTACCGGCTTTGCCTTTGGTATTGGTCTGGATCGCTTTGCAATGCTGTACTACGGCGTAAATGATTTGCGTCTGTTCTTCGAGAACGATATTTCCTTCCTCGAACAGTTTAAGTAATGCGTTGAAAAGTGGCCTGGCTGAAGCTTGATAGCTTTGGCCTGCCTGACTTTCTCCCGCGGATACTTCAGGTATCCGCGCATCAGTAGGTGCGAGTGATGAAATTTTCTGAACAATGGTTGCGTAGCTGGGTTAACCCGGCGCTGGATTCTGATCAACTGGCCCATTTGCTGACTATGGCCGGTCTGGAAGTTGAAGAAAACGAGCCGGCAGCCCCTGAGTTTACTCAAGTGTTTGTGGCCGAAGTGTTATCGGTGACCAAGCATGAAAATGCCGACAAGCTGAATGTTTGTACTGTAAATGTGGGCGAAGCAGAGCCGTTACAAATTGTGTGCGGCGCGCCTAATGTTTCCGTGGGTATTAAAGTGCCATGCGCCCGTGT
>JBOFGM010000173.1:0-4240 GCA_051649105.1 Iodobacter sp.
CGCGATGCGCACGCCCAGCCGGCATTGGCTGGCGACCCGGGTCAGCAGATCATGCACTCTTAGCCGGTGCTCTTCCGGATTCCAGCGGTCATGATGGTCCAGGGCAGGTTTAAGGACCACCAGCTCGGTCAGAGAGACGGTGGCGACCAGATTATCCCGCTCTGGCGTGCGGAGTAAGGTTTGCAGTTCTTGTAATTCGGCCAGTGCGGCATCAATACCCAGCGTGCCGCTGTCGACCTCAATCACCGCCACCACGCGGGGCCGCTTAATATCTACCCCCAGCTTTTGTGCCCAGGCATCCAGCTCTGGCTGGGGCGTGGTTTCGCCTTTAATCAGCTGTAATACCAGCTCTTCCCGGTAGCGCGTATCGCGGCCCAGGGCCTGAATTAACCGGGCCTGCTCCAGGCTCATTTCGGCGGTCATTCTGACCAGCTCGCCATAATGGCGTACGGCATCGGGGTGGCCGGTCAGGCCGACGACACCCACAATTTGCCCGGCCAGACGCAGGGGTAAATTAATCCCTGGTCTGACACCATGCAGTTGCAAGGCCATGGCTTCATCAATTTCAACGGTGCGTTGCTGGGATAAAGCCAATAAAGCGCCTTCATGCTGCTGGCCAATGCGCTCTGCATCCCCGCTGCCAATCACCGTGCCGGAAGCATCAATCACATTAATATTGCAGCCAATAATCGCCATGGTGCGATTGGCGATTTCTTGCGCAAGTGCTGTATTAAGCAGAGACATTGTTGGCCTGGTGGAAGTAATAGGGTTAAATAATCATGCCAAGTTTTTATTCTATAACTTGTTGTCTGCTGATTTACAGCGGGCACGACTTACATTTGCTTCTGACCTGGTTAGTAGCTCTGGTTGAGTTGAGTTTTTTGTCAATCAGGATCTTTTGCAGCTACCTGTACCTGCTATGTTGTGAGTATATTTAAACAATTGTCGTAAGCAAAAAGAAATATTTCATGTGTTTTGTCGTCTTGTTTTTTGTAAGAAAATTGCTTTGTAATATTGCGCTTATTAAATAATATGAACCATTAATACAAACCAATATCTGCACTTGCCGGGTAATCTATTGATTTAATGGCGATGTCCCGGGTATTTTTATCTTGAGCGTGGTCTTTTTTGAGAAGAATATGAATCTATTCAGATTGATTTTAAATAAAATCATATCAATAAGAAAGAGAAATCATGTTGTTTTTATAGTGGGGGTTATATTTTTCCTGCTTGTGACCAATCCGGAGTCAAGATTTGTTTTTCTTGCTATTGATTTTATAGGTGTTGATTTTTTTATAATTCTGGTTGGATGTCAATTTGCTATTTATCTTGCCGCGATTAAATTATATATTAATGGTTTGTATGATTATTTAAGGAAATTTTTTTAAATCATAATCGCAGAAAAATTATTTAATTTCAGTTTGATAGATAAAACCCGCAATCGCTGGCCTGTATATCAATAAACCAATATTTGTATTTTTTTGTGTTGGTTGTGTGTTGTAAGTTGATTGGTGCTTTTATATACAATTGTTGAATTGAGTAAATTATTTAAATTTATTTGGTTTGGTGTTTTCTTTTAATTGATATTAATTTAATGCATGTTTTTTTAAAGACTATTTATGCCTGAAATTAAACAGGTGTACGGTTTGTCGCACAGAGAAAGTAAGCCCCGTGCTACTTTTTTACGACAAAGATTTATGGACGCTGGTGTTATTCTGCTGTTTTGGTGATCTTAATGTAAGGAATGACGCGAAATGGCTTGGACGTTTAAACGCTGGTCTTGGTTTCGTATTGTCATGCTTGTATTGGCGCTGGCTCTGGCTGGCTGGGCCGTGAAGGCGGTTTTCTTTCCGGGTAAAGTGGCTCCGCAATACACCACCGCCAAGGTGGTGCGTGCCGATCTGGAAAACGCCGTGCTGGCGACCGGTATTTTGCAGGCCTTTCGCAAGGTGGATGTCGGGGCGCAGGTTTCCGGGCAGTTGCAAAAGCTGGAAGTAGAGCTGGGCGACCGGGTTAAAAAAGGCCAGTTGCTGGCCACCATCGACCCTAATCTGGCGCAAAACGAGGCGCTGAATGCCGAGGCCTCACTGGAAGGTCTGCTGGCGCAAAAGCAATCCACCCAATTGCAGTGGGAACAAGCCAAAATTGAGTTGCAGCGTCAGCAAACGATGCTGAGCCGTGAAGCCACTTCGGCGCAAGCTCTGGAAGAAGCCAGCCTGAAGGTCAGAACCTTGCAGTCTGATCTGGCGCAGCGCACCGCCGATATTAAAAAAGCCCGTCTGGCTCTCGATTCCGCCCAAACCCGTCTGGGTTATACCCGCATTATTGCGCCCATTGATGGTGAGGTCGCCGCGATTACCACGCTGGAAGGCCAGACCGTGATTGCGGCTCAGCAAGCGCCTAATCTGTTAACACTGGCGGACCTGGATACGATTACCGTTAAAGCGCAGATTTCTGAAGCCGATGTGATGAAGGTGCATTCCGGCCAGGCGGTTTACTTTACAACGCTGGGCCAGCCGGATAAGCGTTATTACGGCAAGCTGCGTGCGATTCAGCCGACGCCAGAAAAGGTCAATAACGCAATTTTCTATAACGCCTTATTTGAAGTGCCCAACCCCAGCCGTGTATTGCGCCAGGATATGACGGCCCAGGTGGCGATTGTGCTGGATCATGTAAAAAGCGTATTAAGCATTCCGGCGATTGCTCTGGGGGTGAAGGCGAAAGATGGCCGTTATACCGTCCGGGTGGTGGGCGCCGATGGCGTGGCGGTGAACCGGCAGATTAAAACCGGTATTAACAATAATATTCAGGTGCAAGTGCTCGATGGCCTGAAAGAAGGCGATCTGGTGGTCACGGGTGATGCGGCGGCAGGTAAGACAGAAGCTTCTGTCTCCGTTGGAGCCTGATATGCGCAAGCCATTACTGGAGCTGGTTAATATTATGCGCAGCTTTCCGGCCGGAGAGCGCGATGCCGTGGTGCTGGATCAGGTTAATCTTTCTATTGCTGCCGGGGAAATGGTCGCCATTGTGGGCGCATCAGGCTCGGGCAAATCCACCCTGATGAATATTCTGGGCTGCCTGGATAAGCCCACCTCCGGCACTTACCATGTCAACGGGCGGGACGTGTCGGCGCTGAATGGCGATGAGCTGGCCGGTTTGCGGCGGGATCGTTTTGGCTTTATTTTTCAGCGCTACCATTTGCTGCCTCATTTAACCGCTCAGGGCAATGTGGAAATGCCGGCCGTTTATTCCGGGCTGGCTAAACCAGAGCGGCAGGAGCGCGCCAAAGCCCTGCTGACCCGGCTGGGGCTGGCAGATAAATATGAGCACCGGCCCAGCCAGCTTTCAGGCGGTCAGCAGCAGCGGGTCAGTATTGCCCGGGCGCTGATGAATGGGGGCGAGGTGATTCTGGCCGATGAGCCGACCGGCGCGCTGGACAGCCGCAGCGGCGAAGAAGTGATGAATATTCTGCGTGAACTGCATGCCCAGGGCCATACCGTCATTATTGTCACCCACGATCATAAGGTGGCCGAGTGCGCCGAGCGGATTGTGGAAATCAGCGATGGTCGTATTGTCAGCGACCGCAGTAAGCCGGTCCCGGCCGAAGTGGAAGGAAAAATTGCCCCGCACGGGCTGGAAGCATCTTCTTTACGGGTGATTCTGGATCGTTTTCTGGCGGCTTTAAATATGGCCTGGAAGGCGATGTCGGCCAACCGGATGCGCACCCTGCTGACCATGCTGGGCGTGGTCATCGGCATTACCTCGGTGGTTTCGATTGTGGCCATTGGCGAAGGCGCAAAACGCAAGATTTTGCAAAATATCGGCGAAATTGGCAGTAACACGATGAATATCTTTCCCGGTAAAGACTGGGGGGATGACCGCGCGGGCAGTATGCGCACCCTGCTGCCAGGCGATCTGATCGCTTTGCAGGCGATGTCTTATGTGGACAGCGTCACGCCCAGTACCAGCACCAGTCTGCGTCTGCGCCACCGCTCGATGGATGTCACCAGCAGTGTCAGCGGGGTAGGGGAGTCCTATTTCCGGGTTAATGGCCGGCATCCTGCTCTGGGGCGGTTTTTTAATAGTGAAGATGTGGCCCGGCAGGCTCAGCTGGTGGTGATTGATGAAAATACGCAGCGTAAATTATTTGCCAAAGGCACCAATCCGCTGGGGCAGGTGATTCTGGTGGGCAATCTGCCGGCGACCGTGATTGGGGTGACCGAAGAAAATAAAAGCGGTT
>JBOFGM010000174.1:0-7186 GCA_051649105.1 Iodobacter sp.
TAAAGCGAAGTGACTACGGCCGCGTTGTAGAAATCACCCGGATTTAAAGCCGGGTGAAAATAAGTGAATCCATAACGCTTGCGGGCGGATCAGATAATCACCACTTCGCCGGCATGGCGGCTGATGGCCGCTTGTTGCAGGGCCTGCATATATTGCTCGCCCGGGGAGGATATGCCGGCTAATTTCTCTTTGCGCACTCCATTGCTGCGATATTTAATCAGTTTATATTTAATGGCTGAATGGCTGATGGCTTCTGCCACCTGCTCCACAGTCAGCTGATTATTTAAATACTCCGGCACGACCACCGTGCGGACTTCAAATAATTTACCCAGTTTTTTCAGATAATATAAATTTTCCAGCACGGCTTCATTCGATTTGCCGGTTAATTTAATATGCTCATCTTCATCCCATGCTTTGATATCCAGCATAAAGTAATCGGTGATTTGAATAAAATCAGCAAAAGATTCACAGGCTAAATGCAGCGAGCCATTGGTATCCACAAAGCAGCTTAAGCGGGGATATTTATCTTTAACCGCATGGAAAAAATCAGTAATAAATTTATGCTGCAGGCTGCATTCGCCGCCACTGACTGTAATGCCGCTGATAAAGGCCTGCACCTTATCAACCTCCTGCAGCAGCTCATCCACCGTATATTGGCGGGTTTTGGGCGAGGAGCTGGTGGGGCAGGTCTGGGTACAGGTATCGCAGCCGGTGCAAATAGCGCTGTTCCAGATGATTTTATGTTCCGGATTACTGAGCGCGGTGGCCGGGCAATGGCTGATGCAATCGCCGCAATGATTGCAAAAATTTAAGGTTTCCGGATTATGGCAATAGGCGCAATCGAAATTACAGCCCTGAAAAAAAATGGCCATTCTGTTGCCCGGGCCATCCACATTAGAAAATGGAATAATTTTATTGATTGTGGCTTTTTTCATTTTATTTCTATACAAATTAATCTGTGGCAGTGATCGCTGGCTGATTAAATCACCGGGCCTGATATGGAAAAAGGCCAGAGTATAAGCTCTGGCCTGATTTCAGGTGTTTCTTAGTTTTCTGTTTAATGCTTTGCCATTATCCCGGGCGCCCTTACCCAGCTGGGTGGTATCTCTTAACACCACTTCCCCTCGGTCCAGCTTGGCCATTTCTGATTTTTTAACCAGATAGCCCGTTACCCGGACCACATCGCAATCGCTGCCATATAAAGAGAAAAACCTGAGTTTATGGCTGAATCCACCCTTAATCATATCCAGAATGGCTTGTGGATTATTTTTATAGGTTTCATCAAAAACAAAAATATCGCCAATTCCGCTTGGGCAATAGCGGTGAAAGGGCGCGGATTGCAACAGATGTTCAAAGATTTCCGGCTCTTGTCCTACCGGAATCCGGCAGCCTGGGCTTTCATTGACATCGGTATCAATCCCCACCTGCGAATGCAATAAATAGTGGTGATCAAAAAAAGCACCGGCATAAGGAGAGCTATGGGCCTGAACCAGCGCACTCAGGGCCTGGATAATTTCCAGCCCCAATTGATTAGCGGCATCACTATGGCCATAGGCTGTTTCGCCAATTAAATGATTCACGCATTCGGCAAGGCCGACTAAGCCAAATAAACTGGTAAATTTCTCTTTATCCAGCAGGCCTTCCTGAACCAGAAAATTGCTTTGATAGAACTGGCTTTCTTCAATAATAAACCTGGAGCGCTCATCAATATAAGCCAGCAGGCTGGCCGCTAATTCTGGTAAAACCCGGCTGATAAAATCTTCTTTGGAGCTGGCAAGACGGGCTAATTTACCAAGGCGTACCCGGACCAGCGTATTGGCCCCGCCGCCCACTTTTAAGCCATTGTAACAACTGACAATGCCATATTCGCCTTTAAAGTCTTCCCGGAACATCTCGTCATTGGCAAAGCTGGGTTTGGAGGTTATTAACGCCGTTTGAATGGCATCAATAGCCAGCGCATGCGCCGTTTCCTGATTATATTTCAGCGTTAAATTGGGCGTTGGCAGCTGCAATTCTCTGGCGGCTTTTAAAATTAAGCGGCCGGCCTTGGTGTCAATCGGCCCCAGATTGGCATGGCAGAATGAATCGGTAATGGTGGAATCAATATGCTTTAAGAATAAACGGATGGCTAAAGCGGCTTCTTCTTCATTCTGAATAAAAGGCTCTAATAAATAATCAATATTGCCCAGATACACCGGCATGGTGGTAATGGACGGTACATGCTTATATAAAATCAATAAATTATTCGTGGCTTCCCAGATATTGGTCGCCGGGGTTAAACCTAAAAAATCACTGCCCTGATCCATAAATTTCTGATAATCAGGAACGATATATCTTGGGCGATAGGGTGCATTGCCTTCAAATAAATCACAAAGAATTCCATCGGCAAGATATGTTCTTGTTTTCTGATCAATCTTAAGGATATCCAGACTGTTTTCTGCTGCTCTGGCTAAAGCCAGTACTTTTTGTTCAAAAGTGATCTGGCCATTTTTAATAATATCTGCAATCTGATTCATCTGTACACCCTGTATTAATAAATACGGTCAGCGTGATTTATAGGGAATAAGGGGTATTTATATGCCTGACGCCGGGAAGCTGTCAAACAAATATTACCTTGTCTTTTAATCAGGGTGCAGGCTTTGCAGTGTGTTTTTTTAATGCGCGGATTTATTTGATGGAATAAAAAACTGCGTTGTTTATTATCAAAAATCTGTGTGTGATTATTTGTTGTTTTCGGCCTGATATTGCGCCGGATATTTATTCCAGTGCAATCAGGGTCTTAACGGCATCCACATATTGATCGGCATAATCCCGGGCTTTATTGGACTGGCGTAAAGCCATATTCCAGCGGGCAATGACCTGCTTGCAATTATCCACATGGCAGTTTTGAATTTCGGTAATCAGCTGGCTGGCCATCAGGCCTAAAAACTGGCGGGCGCTTTCAATCATCAGATTTTTAGCCTGCTCCAGCAGCAGCGGATCAAATGCCGGCTGAACCTGCCGGGTGGCCGTTGCCACAATGACTTCGGCTGCGGGAAGTGGTGGCGGGGCCGGGGGTTCCGGCTGGCTGAGCGGCTGGATTAAGCCATGGCGGCTTAATTCTTGCAGCGCCGGATCAATATCGCTGCCGGCCAAGAGTTCAGCCAGCATGCGGGTGGATTTACTGCCGTCGATTAAAATAAGCAGCCGCCGCACTCTGGCCGGCAGGCCACAACCTCGCTCGGCAATTTCTTGCTGCCCCTTGGTGGTTTTTATATAAACGGCATCAATCAGCTGGACATCCACGGCTCACGTCCCTAAGTCATCTCGCGGGAAGCTTACCAGCCTGGTATTACAGATTAAGTTTCGTAAGGAATTGAAGCAGCGGAAATTAAAAAGGGCGCATTGTTTTGCGCCCTGTTGATGTCTTAAAGCTTAAACCGCCCCACAATGGCTTGTAAATTATTTGCCAGCTCAGCTAAATCAGTTAAGGTTGCACGGGTGTGCTGCAGTGCGTCATCGGTTTCGGCAACCTGCAGATTAATCCGCTCGGCAACCTGGGCGATTTGCTCGGTGGCCTTTGATTGCTCGCGGGTGGCGCTGGAGATTTCCACAATCTTGCCCGATACCGTTTGCATTTCAACCTGCATGGCCCCAATCCGCTGAGCAATATCTTCCGACAGCGCCTGATTGCCATTGACCATTTCTTTGGTGGCCAGCATTTTATCGGCGGCAAGTTCGGTTTTTTCGCTGATTGAGCCCAGCATGTGCTCGATTTCTTCGGTGGCACGGGCGGTCCGCTCTGCCAGTTTACGCACCTCATCGGCCACTACCGCAAAGCCGCGGCCTTGCTCGCCAGCCCGGGCGGCCTCAATGGCGGCATTCAGCGCCAGTAAATTGGTTTGCCCGGCAATATCTTTAATGGTGACGGTAATCAGGCTGATTTGTCTGGATTGTTGCGACAGCTCTTGCATGGTGCTGCTCAGCTCGCTGACGGTACCCGCCATTTTATGCGTGTCATCCCGCATGGTGTTCACCGCATCGGCACTGGCCTGCGCGCCCCGGTCTGCCTGGCGGACGGTGTCTTCTGCCTGCCCGGTATTGTCGGCAATATGGGCAATGCTGACGGTGACTTCCTCAATATTGGCGGCTGATGAGGCGGCCATATCGGCTTGTTTATGTGATTCTTCAGACAGGGTTTGTGCCAGCTTCTCAATATGGGTCACACCGCTGGTTAAGCGGCTGGCCTCATCTTTAACCTGATTCACCACCTTATGCAGGTCGGTCATAAATTGATTAAAGGCGGCGGCAATCTGTGCGGTTTCATCGCGGCTGTTGCTGTTCAGGCGCACGGTTAAATCGGCATGCCCGCTGCACAGGCCTTGCATTGCCAGCTTTAAGCGCTCCAGCGGGCGGATCACCACGCTGGCCAGCCAGAGAGCACAGAAGGTGGCGATAATCATTGCAACCGCGCCCAGCATTAAGGAATTAATCAGCAGACTATTGAGTGTGGCTTTCACCGAGGCTAAATTGGCATCGGCAGCCGCAACCAGGGTTTCCCCTTTGCTGTTTTTAAATGGCAGATAAATCGTGCGGAAACTGCCGAATTTGCTGTCGTATTCGGCAAAGGTGCGCTGGTTCTTGGTTAATGCCGTTTGCAATTGCTCATTAGCGGATTCGGCAGGCGTCAGATACACCTCGGTATCGGGCTTGGTTTCTTCTTCCGGAGATAAAGACGACAACACATAAAAGACTTTGCCTTCTTTCATGGTGTAGGCATAAAGAAAAGGCAGATCCAGTTCTTTGCTATAGCGCGTCAGCCGCTCAGACAATAAGCGCATCTGGCGCAGATCGGACTGTGCCCGCGGCTTTAATTCATTAATAAACTCGTCGCCCATAATAAAGCGAAAGCCGCTGGCCGCCGCGGTCAGCCGGGCATCAATGCCTTCTAATGCCAGAGTGCGGGCCTGCTGATAGCTGAAAAATGTAAAGGCAGCGACGGTCAGTGTGGTCAGTAAAATAATAACCGCCTGAATTTTGCTTTTAAGAGTGTGAAGCATATTCATGTCTCCGGGGGCTTCTTTGAATTAGTTACTTATCCTGCTGCCAATAGTATTACAAATTCTTTGATTCTAATTTTTGATTCTAGAAGAAAATGAAGCAGTTAGTGATTGGATCCGCAGATTTAATTAAGGTGCAACCCATGGGTGCAACTCCAGGGATAGTCTGTACTTTTTTGGGTGCAACTCTGACTTAATATACGCGCTTGATCATCAATTGCGAATGCATAAACATGGCAAGCACCACGCTGGGGATAAAAGTAGACGACGCCTTGCGCGCCCGCATTAAAACGGCGGCACAAAATATCGACAGAACACCGCACTGGCTGATTAAACAGGCTATTTTTTCCTATTTGCAACAGCTGGAGCAGGGCTCTCGTCCGGTTGAGCTGGCACAAGATGGTGAGGCGCAGCCGGTCAGCGATGACAGTGGCGAAAGCAATCTGCCTTTTCTGGAGCTGGCTCAGAGTATTGCCGTACAAAGTGTTTTGCGCTCTGCCATTACCTCGGCCTATCGCCGCCCCGAAACCGAATGTCTGCCGGTTCTGGTGGGACAGGCCCAAATGCCCGGTGAGGAAATGTCGGCGCAAACGCAGGCACTGGCTTATAAACTGGTTGCCGCTTTGCGCGCCAAGCGGACCGGCGGCGGGGTGGAAGGCTTAATCCATGAGTTTTCTTTATCCAGCCAGGAGGGTGTGGCGCTGATGTGTCTGGCCGAAGCCTTGCTGCGTATCCCGGACCGGGCCACGCGGGACGCCTTGATCCGCGACAAAATCAGTAAGGGGGACTGGCATGCGCATCTGGGCCAGTCGCCTTCCTTGTTTGTGAATGCCGCCAGCTGGGGGTTGATGCTGACTGGCAAGCTGGTCGCCACCAATAGCGAAACCGGCCTGTCGTCGGCCCTGACGCGCCTGATTGGCCGGGGCGGTGAGCCGCTGATCCGCAAGGGTGTCGATATGGCGATGCGCTTAATGGGTGAGCAGTTTGTGACCGGCGAAACCATTGCCGAGGCGCTGGCCAACAGCCGTAAATTTGAGGCCCGCGGCTTTCGTTATTCCTACGATATGCTGGGCGAGGCGGCCACCACCGAAGAAGATGCCAAGCGTTATTACGCAGCTTATGAGCAGGCAATTCATGCCATCGGCAAGGCCTCGGCCGGCCGGGGAATTTATGAAGGCCCGGGGATTTCGATTAAATTATCCGCCCTGCATCCGCGCTATTCCCGTGCCCAGCAAGACCGGGTGACGGCTGAATTATTGCCCCGGGTGATTGCGCTGACCCGTCTGGCCCGCCGTTACGATATTGGTTTAAATATTGATGCTGAAGAAGCCGATCGTCTGGAAATCTCGCTGGATCTGCTGGAGGCGATGTGTTTTGACGAAGAACTGGCTGGCTGGAACGGTATTGGCTTTGTGATTCAGGCTTATCAAAAACGTGCTCCGCATGTGATTGACTATGTCACCGATCTGGCCCGCCGCAGCGGCCACCGCCTGATGATTCGTCTGGTGAAGGGCGCTTATTGGGACAGTGAAATTAAGCGTGCCCAGGTGGATGGGCTGGAAGATTATCCGGTGTATACCCGCAAGGTGTATACCGATGTGTCATATCTGGCCTGCGCCAAAAAACTGCTGTCTGCGCCTGATGCCGTTTATCCGCAATTTGCCACCCATAATGCGCAAACCCTGTCGGCCATTTATCACCTGGCCGGGCATAACTATTATCCGGGCCAGTATGAGTTCCAGTGTCTGCATGGCATGGGCGAGCCTTTATATGAAGAAGTCACCGCCAAGGAAAAACTGGGCCGGCCATGCCGGGTGTATGCCCCGGTGGGCAGCCATGAAACCTTGCTGGCTTATCTGGTGCGCCGCTTGCTGGAAAACGGGGCCAACAGCTCGTTTGTAAATCGTATTGCCGATGAAAATGTGGCGATCGAAGAGCTGATTATTGATCCGGTTGAGCAAGCGCAGGCGATTGTGCCGGCCTTTGCACCGCACGATAAAATTCCGCTGCCGCGTTTGCTGTTTGGTGCCACCCGTTTAAATTCCAGCGGGCTGGATTTATCTAATGAGCACCGCCTGGCGTCCCTTTCTGCCGCGCTGCTGGCCGGGGCCAATACCCAATGGCTGGCCGCGCCTATGCTGGGCGAA
>JBOFGM010000175.1:0-1882 GCA_051649105.1 Iodobacter sp.
GGCAGCTCAATGAGCCTGTTGATGAATAAATTTAAAGAATTCTGGCAATTACGCAATCCGCGTGAACGGATCTGTTTAACCGTCTGCGCAGGGTTTGCCGCCATCGCCCTGCTGTGGGCCGGCATCTGGCAACCGCTGAGCGAAGCCAATGCCAAACTCAGAAAACAAGTACCGCAGATGCAGTTGCAACTGGCCGAGCTGCAGCGTCAGCTGGCTCAGGTCAAGGCGACGCCAGCAAGCCCGGGGCGCAGCGGCGATTTTCGCTCTGCCATCCAGGCAAGCCTGGATGCACAAAACACCAGCGCCGATATCCAGGTTTTATCGGCAGAAAAAATACAAATTAAGATTGCCCGTATCCGTTTTGCCGAAGCCCTCCCTCTTTTGGCGGCCCTTCGCAGCGAAACCGGCTCCCGAATCACCTCTTTGCAAATCAGCGGCCAGGAGCACAATGGTCTGGTGCAACTTTCAGCACAGGCAGAGCGCCAATGAAACAATTTTTTTATCACCGCAGCAAAGTACTGATTCCCCTCTTTGTGCTGTTTTTAATCTTACAGTTTCCGGCCTCTTTTCTGCTTAAACTGGTTCCGGCTCCGGTTCAGCTGGGCGGCGTCAGCGGCACCATCTGGTCCGGCCGGCTAACCCCGCTGGGAATCAATGGCCAGCAGCTGTTAGATGAAGTGCGCTGGCAGTGGCAACCCGCCCGCCTGTTCGCCGGCCAGCTGGTATGGCAACTGGAAACGCGTTACGGCAGCCAGGCAGGGTCTGCAAAATTAGCACTGGGGATCGGTGGAAACCGGCTGGAAGCGGTCAGTCTGACTATTCCGGCCTCGCCCTTATTTGCCATGGATAAGAAGCTGGCTCCTTTTCAGCTGGGCGGCCAGCTGCAATTAGAAGCCAGCCGGATCAGCGCAAAGCCCACCAGTGAAATCCATTTGCTATGGCAAAATGCCAGCTCACTGGTGACCCCGCTGGCCAATCCTTTTGGCAGCTATCAAATTAAATTACAACCCGATTTATCATGGACCATTGCCCCACAAGGCAGCGGCCACCTGGCCATTAACGGACAGGGAACGATCGATCCAAAACGCGGCCCGCAAGGCATACTGTCGCTTAAACCCGCCAGTGGCAAAGAAAGTATCTTTGCTCCCTTGCTGGACCGTATGCCGTTAAACGGCGAACAACGTGAACTGCGGCTTGGCTCATAAACCCGCAGCGCTATACTCCGGCAGCAATTTACTTATTGGCAAGGAAGACAAGATGAAAAAAATTGAAGCAATTATCAAGCCTTTTAAACTGGACGAAGTGCGTGAAGCGCTGTCTGAGCTGGGTATTTCCGGCCTGACCGTTACCGAAGTTAAAGGATTTGGCCGCCAGAAGGGGCACACCGAGCTTTACCGTGGTGCCGAATATGTGGTCGATTTCTTGCCAAAAGCCAAAATTGAAGTGGTTCTGGAAGATGACAAGGTTGAAACCGCGATTGAAGCCATTGTGAAGGCGGCCAACACCGGCAAAATTGGCGACGGCAAAATCTTTGTCTCACCAGTAGAACATGTGGTTCGTATCCGTACCGGTGAAATTAACGAGCAAGCGATTTAATCAAACGTGCCGTGCCGTGCCCTGCACGGCACTTCATACCTGTTGCGGCAGTTACTGCCGTGTCATCAGCGGCATGCGCATTAACCAGACACTGGCGGTTAAATATACCGCGCATATTTGACCGCATCAGACGTGCAGCGGCAGGTGGTTGCCGCGCGGCCTTTGCGCAAAATCGGCATCCCCGCTGCTACGAAGCTACACCCATCGTCTTTTCTGATTCATGTTCCCCGGACTCAAAAAAAAGCCCCGCACCAAAGAGGCACGGGGCTGCAGCAAGACGATTATT
>JBOFGM010000176.1:0-2892 GCA_051649105.1 Iodobacter sp.
CACAATATAAACAACCCCGCTGCCAAGATTAGAGCCGGATCTTAAATAACTGTCGAAATTACTTAATTTAATATCACTGGCAACCACGCCAATAAAATTATTGGTCCTGTCATACAACGGGCTGCTGAAAGAAATAGTAATCCCCTGCACCGCATCATAATCCTGATATGCCGCCGTCCAGGATGGCTTTCTGCTGAGGCTTACCGGCGCATACCAGGGTCTGGGGCGGGGATCATAATTAGAAAACTGATGCAAAACAGAATCGGAGGGAAGCAGACCTTTATAAAAATTTAAATTCTCACCCGTTCTGGAATCTTTCAGTAATAAAGAAAATTCATTGGTCATAATTTCCCGGCTGATTGCAATATATTCACCATGGACAGAACCAAATGAAATCAGGCTGAGATGTTTTTGATCCGGAAAGACGTAATTTAAAATCTGAGAAAAGGGGATTTCAAACTGAGATAAATCTTTATATGAAGGAGTGTATTGCTCTTTCATCAGCACGGTAACCATTTTATTGGCCAGCGCCGGGGCACGCAAAAAGTTACTTAAATCACTGCTCACAGAAGCCACTTCTGCAGCAATAATCTTATTGCCCAGATTTTTGAGCATCTTCGACTGGCTGTGCATTTGCAAAGTGATAATGGCAGCAAGCGTTAACACCAGCATCACCATAAAGGTGACGGTGACTGCGGACTGGAGAGACACTCGTCCGCGCAGAGCTAATCGCTTTAGTTCCAAAACTTGCCTCAACTTATAAAAAATTTCACAGCACTAACCAAACCCGTTTAATCATCGCAATAAGTGAAGAGATAAGTTCGAGCAGAATATCAGAGCTATACCCCGGAAAGATACTGTCCGGAACAGGACAAACCCCCGCTGAAACGCACAGCAGTACACCGTTGAAGGTGCGGCTGCTTGTGGGATAAAGCGGGGAATTACAAATGTTACGCGTCTCACTCCCAGCGTAATATTACTAAAGTCTAATACAGTTTGACAATAGCCGTATTTTTATCTGGGCTAAAAAATCACTTTGCAGTAAGGATATTTGATTTATTTACCAAGTAATTTCGAAAAAAATAGCAATATCCGTTAATTATCAGTACCGGATTACCACTTATTGAAAAGTGGCAATTAACCACCCTGCCGTCAGCTTAAGACACGATATGCAGGCTGTTGAAGGACAGAACGCGGCACAGACAGAAGTGATATAAGCAAAATGAATCGCATTTCCTGGTTTGTTTTTTATTTATGCCAAAAACATTAATTTAAAGTTTATTTGAAACCGGCAAAAATTGTTGTAAATGCAACACGCCTGCCCCGGCGTCCCCTGCGGGCCACTCCAAAAAAAATGCGCCAGGTTTTCCTTATTAAAGGAAAACGCTGACGCAAGCAGCAGATCAACTGTCGTTCTATTTTGGTAATGAGGCGCAAGGATCCGGCCGGCTGGCCGGAGCAATGATTTCTTCGCGGTCAAATTCGCCAGTTCCGGCCGACTCCACAAATCCCCAGGACCAGGCCTGCGGCAGCCACTGCGGCACACCCAGATCCCGCCGTACATGGCCATTTCCTGCCAGCAGCACCACGCCCCGCGGCTGATACGGCAACATCAGCCGGGCCATCACGCTGTCTCTGGCAATCTGTGCCAAAGCCATGCCATCGAGCATATTTTCCGGCATCTGGCCGCAGTGCCCGGCGCGGATGGCTTCCCGCTGTGCCGCCAGCAGGCCGGCAGGCAGCGGCGAAGGTAAAATCGACGGATCAGCAGCCAAACCTTCACGAACCACTTTGGCCGCGTCCTGACGGGACAGATTGGCGGCAATCAGTGGCAAATCATAGCGCAGCGCCAGTGCAATCACCGGCCGGTATAAAGGCCAGTCCCAGCGGCTGCCGCCGGCTTGCTGAATTAAATAATCCGGGTTATCCGGCTGTGCTTTACGCGCCAGATCCAGGTCGGCCTGGCGCTCACGGTCAAACTGCTCCATGGCAATGGCCGGCCGCCAGCCTTGCTGCACCGCCTGCTCCAAAGCCTTAAACCGGGCAGCATGCCCGGCGGCGTTATCATGCACTTCCCCCATCAGCAGCAAGGAGTGTTCGCTAAGGGATGCATTGGCATAAGCGCTGAGCAGCAGCGTGGCTAAAAGGGCTGAAATTCGTTTCATTGGCGTCCTTCTTCATCGGCCAAAAGCGGGGCATCTGCCAGAATGGTCCAGGCCGCGCCCAGCCATTGATCCTGATCCAGCATGCTGCTGATGGCGGCGGCCACATCGGCACGGGATAAATAACCGCCCATACCGTCCGGCTGCGCCAGAATCCGGTAGCAGCCCGATGCCGCGGCATGATTCAGCCCGGCCGGTCTGGCAATAATCCAATTCAGGCTGCTTTGCTTTAAACGCTGCTCAGCTTCATTTTTAGCGCGGATGGCCTCACCCAGCATGCGCTGAGCAGGCTCAGATAAGCCATCCCATTGCTCGCCGCAACCTAAAGACGTGGCCAGTAAAAAGCGCGCCTGTGGCCTGCAGGTTTCCAGCGCTTCAATCACATGGATATTGCCGGTGGCATCCACCCGCCGGCCGGCTGCGTTTTTGCCGCCCAGCACACTGATCACCCGCCGGGGCGCTGCTTGCTGCAAAGCATGGATGCAATCTTGCAGACTGAATGCATCGCCCTGAATCAGCGTGACGCCCAGCAGCACCAAGGCCTCGGTCTGGCTGCCGGGCCGCACCATGGCCGCCACCCGTTCTCCCCGTGCTAAGGCGGCCCTGGCCAGACAAAGCCCCAGCCCGCGGCTGGCTCCAAAAATCAGTACATCGTGAGATTGACTCATAAACCTTCCTGCTTGAAAAAGCGGGCTGAACGCCCGCCGTAAAATCAGTCCGCACCAAAGAA
>JBOFGM010000177.1:0-1723 GCA_051649105.1 Iodobacter sp.
CGCAGTTTTTACTCTACCGCACCTACCATGGCTGCGCGATGAGCCCGATGGTGCAGGCCGCCAGCGCCGCCGCCTGGAATGATGAAATCCATGTGGAAGAAAACCGGGCACTGTACAGCCAGAAATTTGCCGCGGTCACGCCCTTGCTGCAAGACGTGATGGAAGTCAGCATGCCCGACGCCGCCTTTTATCTGTGGGCCAAAATTCGTGGCGATGATGCAGAATTTGCCCGTAAACTTTATGAAGAAGAGCATGTTACCGTTTTGCCGGGCTCGTTTCTGGCCCGCACAGCACATGGCCGCAACCCCGGCCAGGGATATATCCGGATTGCCCTTGTGGCCCCCTTAAATGACTGCATTTCAGCCGCCCAGCGGATTGTTCGTTTTTGTCAGCGCCACTCCTCCACCGTTTTTTAATAAGGAAATACTATGAACCAGACCCAACAGATCATCGAAACCGCATTTGAAAACCGTGCTGAAATTACTCCGGCCAATGTGTCTGCCGAGCTGCGCGATACCATTAACAGTGTGATTTCGGGGTTAGATAAGGGCCAGTTCCGTGTTGCAGAAAAAATTGACGGCCAGTGGCATACTCACCAATGGCTGAAAAAAGCCGTGCTGCTGTCTTTCCGTATCAATGACAATGTTCCTATGGACGGTGGCTGCACCCAGTATTTTGATAAAGTGCCATCCAAGTTTGCTGACTACAGTGCCGATGACTTCCGTGAAGGCGGCTTTCGCGTGGTGCCTAATGCCATGGCACGCCGCGGCTCCTTTATCGGCAAGAACGTGGTTCTGATGCCTTCTTACGTCAATATCGGCGCTTATGTGGACGAAGGCACCATGGTGGACACCTGGGCGACCGTTGGCAGCTGCGCACAGATTGGTAAAAACGTTCACCTGTCCGGCGGCGTAGGCATCGGCGGTGTTTTAGAGCCACTGCAAGCCAACCCAACCATTATCGAAGACAATTGCTTTATTGGCGCGCGCTCTGAAGTAGTGGAAGGCGTGATTGTGGAAGAAGGTTCGGTGATCTCTATGGGCGTTTATATCGGCCAGAGCACCAAGATTTATGACCGCGAAACCGGCGAAGTCACTTATGGCCGCATCCCGGCCGGCTCCGTTGTGGTTTCAGGCAACCTGCCTTCTGCCGATGGCAAATACAGCCTGTACTGCGCGGTGATTGTAAAAAAAGTGGATGCAAAAACCCGCTCAAAAACCAGCATTAACGATTTATTGCGCGGAATTTAATACCACAATGGTGCCCGGGCTCAGGCCCGGCACAGAATAAAAAAAAGACCAGTGATTTCACTGGTCTTTCTTAATTTAAAGGGGGGTATTTCTTTATCAGAGCAACACATCGCTGGTTACACCATAGCGGCGTAAAATCCGGCGGAGTTGTTCCAGCGCTTCAATTTGAATCTGGCGCACCCGCTCACGGGTTAAATTTAAATTAGCGGCCAAATCTTCCAGAGTACAGACTTCATAACCATTCAGCCCATAACGGCGCTCAATCACAATACGTTGTTTCTCATTTAATTGCTTCAGCCATTCACGCACATAACGCTCAACCTGCGCATTTTGCAAAATAGCTTCAGGCCCGTCGTGCTGATCATCAGGAATGGACTCACCGATCGTTAACATCGGATCAATATCCAGAGGGGCATCGAGAGAGGCCACTCTTTCATTCAGGCTCATAACCCGGCGCACATCTTCAACCGATT
>JBOFGM010000178.1:0-5662 GCA_051649105.1 Iodobacter sp.
ACGCCAGTGCCAGAGCCGTCAGGGCCTGCAGCAGCTGGCTGATGGCCACAATATTGCGCCGGTCATAGCGGTCGGCCACATCCCCGGCAGACAGCATAAATAGCAGCCGGGGCAGAAACTGCGCCAGCCCGATCAGGCCCAGATCGATCACCCGGTGGCTTAAGAAGTAAACCTGCCAGCCAAGCACCACCGTTAAAATCTGAAAGGCGCTGGCGCTGAGCACCCGCGTCAGCCAGAACATAATAAAAGGGCGGTTGTGACGCAGGCTGCTTGTCATTGGGCTGGATCCGGGGGTCAGCGGATATACATGCGGTTCAGTTTTTCTTCCAGCTTGCGCTGCACCGATTCAAAGGAGGCGCTTAAGCCCCAGTAAATGGCGGCAGCGGTTAAATACAGCGGGAAGGGCTGAAAGGTGGTGGCAATCACTTCCTTGGTGCCCAGCATTAATTCACTGACCGAGATCACGGACACCAGCGAGGTATCTTTAATCAGGCTGATCAGGCTGTTGGACAGGCTGGGTACGGCAAGGCGCAGTGCCTGCGGGGCAACCACATGGCGTAAAGTCTGAAAGTTGGTCAGGCCAAGGCTTTTACCGGCATCCCACTGGCCCTTGGTAATCCCGTTGATGGAGCCGCGCAGGGTTTCAGATAAATAAGCACCGACATTCAGGCTCAGCGCCAGGATACCGGCGGAAAGCGGGTCAAACTGAATACCCACACTAGGCAGGCCAAAGTAGATGACAAACAGCTGGACCAGCAGCGGGGTTCCCCGGATGCAGCTGACATAGATGGCGCTGATCTGTGCCAGTACAGGAATTTTACTCAGCCTGATCACAACCACCAAAATGGCGATCAGTAAACCGCCAAGCATGGAAGCCAGCGCCAGAAACAGCGTATAGCCGGTACCGTGCAGCAAAATAGGGAAAGCGTCTTTAAGCAGCTGAAATAATCCGGCCAAATCCATTGAATACTCCAAAAATAAAACCCCCGGTCGCTGCCGGGGGCTTGGACATTACATTTTACTGAGCAACTGGTGGTTTGCTGACATCACGATCAAACCATTTTTTGGAAATTTTTGCGAAAGTACCATCCGCCTGCAAATCCGCCAAGGCTTTATTTAAAGAAGCCTTGAATTTAGGGTTGCCTTTGGCAAATGGAATGCCGGATTTTTCAATATCGCCCAGCGGTGCGCCGGCTTTTAAAGGCAGCTTGGTCTTTTTAACAATATAAGGAATCAGCAGGCTGTCGTTCAGCGCCGCATCGAGGCGGTTTAAAGCCAGATCCTGCAGATATTCCTGGGAGCCCGGATAGGTTTTAACGTCGATCCCACCCACGGCCTTGGCGATATCGGCATAATTAGTGCCCTGACCCAGACCCAGTTTTTTGCCTTTTAAATCAGCCAGGTTTTTAAAATTGCGGGTTTCATTGCTGCGTACAATCAGTTGCGGGCTGGAAAGAGTATAAGGCTCAGAGAAATCAAACACTTCTTTGCGCTTATCGGTAATGCCCACCTGATTGAGCACCACATCATATTTACCTGCTTGCAAACCGGCCAGCATGGCACTCCATTCGCTGGTGGTAAATTCGGCTTTTACGCCCAATTTTTGCGCCAGCGCTTTGGCCAGCTCCACTTCAAAGCCGGTCAGCTCATTATTTTCTTTGTAATTAAATGGCGGGTAAGTGCCTTCTACGGCCACCTTTAATGTGCCGCGCTGTTTAACCGTATCCAGTAAATCGGCAGCACCTGCATGCAGGGTAAAGCCTAAAAGAGCTGCAGCAAGTAAGAATTTGCGCATATCTATATTCCTTTTTATTCTAAATGGTGATTATCAAATACAATAATCGCATAAAACAGATCGGGATGAATAGCTTTTTTTGTTAACGAATGACAAAGGCATTTTTTCTGCAAAATGAAGCAGGCACCATTTATAAAATCAGAGCTGACAGGGCCGTGCAATGGCAGGTTGGGTCCGGGAATTAATTTGTTTAATTAATAGTTAATAGCTATTTTAATGATAGCGGTTTTCTATGGCCAGATTAGTGCCATCCCGGTCCATTTCCTGTAAAACATTATTATATAAATCAATTTTGGCCTGTTCAAAATTCAGATTGCAGGCCAGATATAATTCCATCTGATTAAATAAAAGCACCGGTACGATTTTATCGGTTAATTTTTTTCTTTTAATAATAGCCAGCCCCAGTAATTCCCCGGTGGCCCAGAAATCAAAGCGGTTATTCATCAGTTTTTGCGGGTTATCTTCATCGGCTTTAGCCTGATCCGTTTTAAACCCTCTTTTTAATAAATAATCATTGATGGCATCGCCCCGGTAGGTGCCGATGGAATAGGGCTTTAGTTCCTGAATATTCTTTGGCATGCGGCCATCCCCGGCCCGGGAAAAGATATACCAGTTATTTTTTACCAGCGGCCCCACCCATTTAAAAAGTGCTTCGCGCTCTGGTGTGCGGGTGGTGGAAAAAACGCAGGTCTCCCGCTCTTTTAATGCCAGCTGATAGGCACGCACCCATGGATAGGCCGTGATGGTGTAATTCTCTCTGGAGCGGCGCATTATTTCGCTGACTTTTTCTGTGGAAATTCCACTTATATTCTGGCTTTTGCTATCCACAATATTAAAGGGAGGATAGTCCTCCGTGGTAATCGTTAAAGCCATGGCTTGGCCGGATATCAGCAGCAGGCAAAGTAGGGGAGATTTCATTTCTTATCCAAAGAAGGCTGAATACGCGGTGAATATAGTTTTATGCCGTATGCATGCGGTACTCAATCAGTAAGATATCTGTTTTATATACTATTTAGTTAAAAATTTGATATCTAAATTCAGCGGAATTTGCTTTTCCTGCCGGTTTTCAAAGCCCGGTCAGACCCTTTCCCCTCCCGCTGTTTGTGATACTTCCCCTGTTTTTCTCCGCTTTAAAAGGCATGAAGACAATAATTTTTATAGGCAAACGATATAAAAAGCAGATAAGCTGTGATCTATAGATCTTATTGTTATAAAAAATTATAACTAGTTAACTTCTTGTTATTTAATGACCGAGGCGGTTTACCTGTCCGGCCCGCCCTGGGGTCATATGCTATGGGGCCGCGGCTGGACGCCACCATTCCACAGCTGCCCGCTGAGCCTGGTCAGGGGCGCTTAAGCAGCGATCCGGCCAATCCGCTGTTTCGTCAGGTGGGCGGTGCTGAAAGGGCGGTTGCGCTCGCATCCGGATGTGGCTGCCCGGCATTACCCTGAAACGCCAGCCGGCGTTCAATGCAACGATATAACATCTGCTTATTAGGTGAGACTTTATGAGTTCAGTTTTATCTTTGATCGGCAATACGCCGGTTGTGGAAATTACCCGGCTTGATACCGGCCTGTGCCGCTTATTTGTTAAGCTGGAAAACCAGAATCCTGGCGGATCCATTAAAGACCGGGTGGCGCTTTCGATGATTGAGGCGGCTGAAGCCAGCGGCCAGTTAAAGCCGGGCGGCACCATTGTGGAAGCCACGGCCGGCAATACCGGGCTGGGGCTGGCCCTGGTGGCCGGGCGCAAGGGTTACCGCACCGTGCTGGTGGTGCCGGATAAAATGAGCCGTGAAAAGGTGCTGAATCTGCAGGCGCTGGGGGCGGAAGTGATTCTGACCCGCTCAGATGTGGGCAAGGGCCATCCGGATTATTATCAGGACCGGGCCAGGCATGTGGCGCAATCGATACCAGGCGCTTTTTATATTGATCAGTTCAGTAATCCGGCCAACCCGGCGGCGCATGAAAAAAGCACCGGGCCGGAAGTCTGGCAACAGCTGGATGAGGATGTGGATGCTGTGGTGGTGGGGGTGGGCTCCAGCGGAACGCTGACCGGCTTATCGCGCTTTTTTGCCCGGGTATCCCCAAAAACCGAGTTTGTGCTGGCCGATCCGGTGGGCTCTATTCTGGCGGATTATGTGGAAACCGGCTCCTTTGGTGAGGCGGGCAGCTGGCTGGTGGAAGGTATCGGGGAAGATTTTGTACCGCCGCAATTTGAAGGCGGCTCGGTTAAGCGCTGTTTCAGAATCAGTGACCGGGAAAGCTTTGAAACCGGCCGGGCCCTTTTGCAGCAGGAAGGGCTGTTTGCCGGTTCGTCCTCCGGCACCCTGCTGGCCGCCGCGCTGCGCTATTGTCGTGAGCAGACCACAGCCAAACGGGTGGTGACCTTTATTGGCGACAGCGGCAATAAATATTTAAGTAAGATGTACAACGATCACTGGATGATCGATCAGGGCATGATTGAGCACACCAGGGTGGGCAATCTGGCCGATCTGATCTCCCGCCCGCATGCTCAGGGTGAAACCCTGATTGCGGACCCGGATGAGCCTTTATCCCAGGCCTGGCAGCGTATGCGCAGCAATGATGTATCGCAAATGCCGGTGCTGGAAAATGGCGAAATTGTTGGCATTATTGATGAATGGGATTTACTGTTGTCGGTGCATGGGGAACCCCAGCAGTTTGGGATGCCGGTTCGTGCCGCGATGACACGACAAGTGAAAACGCTGCCGCCGGAAACCTCGCTCAGAGACCTGCTGCAAGTGTTTAATGATGACAAAATAGCGGTGATTGCTGATCCGCTGCGCTTTTATGGTTTGATTACCCAAAGCGATTTACTGGCATTCTGGCGCAAGAAATTTGTCAGCGCTGCCTGATTCATATTAAAAAGCACACGGCTTGCCGTGCAGCTTATCCGGAGAATAAAAATGAGTCATTTTGATACTTTAGCCGTGACCAGCGGCCTGCACCGTGATCCGCTGGGGGCGATTAATACGCCGATTTATGCCACTTCAACCTTCCGTCAGCCTTCCCCTGGCGAGCCGGACCAATATGAATATTCGCGCTCGGCCAACCCGACCAGGGATGCCTTTGAAGTGGCCGTGGCCGCGCTGGAAGGCGGCACCCGCGGCTATGCTTTTGCTTCCGGGATGGCGGCCATTGCCACCGTGCTGGAATTACTGCCGGTGAACAGCCATCTGGTGGCGGTGGATGATCTTTATGGCGGCAGTGGCCGTTTATTTGAAAAAGTAAAAAAACGCACAGCCGGCCTGTCGGTGACTTATGTGCCTACCGGGGACCTGGATGCGCTGCGCGCGGCCATTGGCCCGGATACTAAAATGATCTGGATTGAAACGCCGTCTAATCCGCTGAACCGTTTAAGTGACTTAGCTGCCATTGCCGCCATTGCCCGCGAGCATCAGTTGCTGTCGGTGGCAGATAACACCTTTGCTTCCCCGGCTTTGCAGCGCCCGCTGGAATATGGCGTGGATATTGTTTTGCATTCGGCGACCAAGTATTTAAATGGGCATTCGGATGTGATTGCCGGCGTAGCGGTGGTAGGGGATCGGCCTGAACTGGTTGAACAACTGTCTTTCCTGCATAACGCCATTGGTGCGGTGCTCGATCCGTTTCAAAGCTTTTTAGCGCTGCGCGGGGTCCGCACACTGGCTCTGCGTATGGAGCGGCATAATCAAAATGCGCTGCATATTGCAAAGTGGCTGGAGCAGCATCCACGGGTGGAGCGGGTACTTTATCCTTATCTGGAAAGCCATCCGCAATATGAGCTGGCCCGCCGGCAAATGAGCGGTGGCGGTGGCGTGGTGTCGTTTTATCTGAAGGGTGATGATACCGATGTGCATCAGGTAC
>JBOFGM010000179.1:0-1965 GCA_051649105.1 Iodobacter sp.
AGACAATGGCCATGAATTGCGGCTGGGCTATGCGGACCAGAACGGACATCCTTACCGTCCGGTCGGACGCTGGCTGGTCGAACAAGGCGAGCTGAAAGCGGCCGATGTCTCGATGCAGACGATCCGCAGCTGGGCGGACAATAACCCGGCCCGGGTTGAAAACTTATTAGACAGTAATCCAAGCTATGTCTTTTTCCGCACCCTGCCGCCGTCCAATGACGGACCGATCGGCGCGCAAAATATTCCGCTGACCGCCGGCTTTAGTATTGCGGTGGACAGAAGCACCATTCCGCTGGGCAGCATGACGTTTATTGCCACCGACCGGCCGGATAATGGCGGCGGCATTCACCGGCTGGTGGCAGCACAAGATACGGGCGGCGCGATTCGCGGCACCGTGCGGGCCGATTTTTTCTGGGGTAAAGGCGCTGCAGCCGGAGAGCTGGCCGGAAAAATGAAGCAAAGTGGCCAGCTCTGGCTGCTGTGGCCTAAAGGTCAGCCGCTGCCGGATCAATAAGCCTGCGGCTCCTGATCGAGAGCGCTGCCTAATTCCCGGTGTAAGAAGGCATGAAAATGTTGCATGCCTTCTTCCATCGGGCTTTGGTAGGGGCCGGTTTCATTACGGCCGGCTGCATATAAAGCAGCCCGCCCGGCCTCCATTCGTCGGATGATTTCCTGGTCTTCCACCGCTGTTTCAGCATAGGCCGCCTGCTCTGCAGCCAGTAATTCGGGCTCAAACCATGCCACATCCTGTGGGTAATAAAATTCGACTACATTTTTATAGCTGCGCGGGCCGGTGGGAATCACGGTTGAAATCACCAGCGTATGCGGATACCACTCCACCATAATATTGGGATAATACGTCAGCCAGATCGCGCCCTGCTTCGGGCTCCGGCCCTGGTTATAGCGCTTTAATTCGGCATGCCAGGCGGCATAGGTGGCTGAACCTGGCCGGGCCAGCGCGTGATGCACACCCACGGTCTGCACCGAATACCAGTCACCAAACTCCCAGGCCAGATCCGCACACTCGACAAAATGTCCAAGGCCAGGGTGAAACGGCTCCACATGGTAGTCTTCCAGATAAACCTCAATAAAGGTTTTCCAGTTGCCCTCGTATTCATCCACCACCACCCGGTGAAACACATACTGCGAGAAATCCAGCGTTTCTGCCACGCCCAGATTCTTTAAATCGCCTTCAATATCGCGGCCGGATTCAAACAGCAGGCCATTCCAGGATTGCAGCGGCGTTTGCGGTAAATGCAGGCAGGGATTTTTTTTAAAATGCGGCGCGCCCAATAAGCGCCCGCCGGCATCGTAAGTCCAGCGGTGTAAGGGGCAAACGGTATGCTGCTGATTACCCCGGCCTTCCAGCATCAGGGCCTGACGGTGGCGGCAGACATTAGAGAGCAGATTAATACCGGATTCACTGCGGCTTAAATAGCGCGCCTTGTGATCGGCTTCCAGCACATGATAATCGCCGTTTTCCGGAACCATCAGCGCATGGCCGATATAGCGCGGGCCGCGGGCAAACAGACGTTCTTGCTCAAGATGGTAAAGCGCCTCGTCAAAATAAGCGGTAACGGGCAATGGTGTTGCAAATTCCTGGTCGACAGGTGTACCGGCCAGTCTGGACATATCCCACACCTCCAAAGAAGGTCTAAGAGGTCTTGCCACTACTGCTGAAGGAGCCTCAGCAAATTCAGATGGGTGGGCAAGCCATCAATAAAAAAGCCGGACCTTTCAGCCCGGCTCGCAAAGGAGGGTGATTTTCACCGAAATGACCTGCGCAAACAAGTCATCCGGCATAAAAATCACGCCAGAGCACCCATAAAGGGTGGCTGGTTTTACTTCGCTACTGTATCTGCCACATCGCTGTAGCTCTTGATTTGGTCAAAATTCAGATAGCGATACACTTCATCTGATTTTTGCTCAAGAATGCCGATATTCGCGAGGTATTCAGCATGCGTC
>JBOFGM010000180.1:0-4020 GCA_051649105.1 Iodobacter sp.
AGCAACGGTGTGATGGTATCGGCTAGGATGACTGGGTCGAATTTTGCCACATATGCGTCGACGCCAACGCTGCTCCCCATTGCTCGGTTTGCATTAGAAGATAAAGAGGAATGCATCACAATAGGAATGCCCTGGAAGCGGCTGTCTGACTTAATATATTTAGTCAGAACATAACCATCCATTTCAGGCATTTCAGCATCAACTAAAATCATTTTGAGTTTGTCACGCAGGCGTTCGCCGTCGTGAGTGGCACGATTCGCCAGATTTTGCAGTTTATCCCATGCTTCACGGCCATTATTAGCCTGATGGTATTTCACGCCAATTTTATCGAGTACGCTGACAATTTCTTTACGTGCAACCATAGAATCATCCACAAAAAACATAAATGTTTCTGGATTAATGGTGACACGCTGCAAGTCTGGAATTACGGGTTCGCCAATAACGCTGGCTAAAATTTGTTCAACATCCAAAATCGAAACAAGCTTGCCGTCCGGTAGTTCGGTCAGCGCTGTAATCAATTGTTGGTTGCCTGCCAGCATCGTTTCAGGGGCGCGGACTTTATCCCAGTCGACGCGGATAATACGGTCAACTTCATGGACTAAGAAAGCCTGAGTGTGCTTGGAAAATTCCGTCACAATCATCGTGCTGGTGGCTTCTGCGGTGGGTGTTTCCTGAGTTGCTACAAATTTAGCCAGTGCAATAACGGGAATAATATTACCACGCAAAGAAAGAACACCCTCCACGCCTAATGGCATATTAGGGGTTTTGGTAATTTTGGGTGTCTGTGATACTTCCCGTACTTTAAAAACATTAATGCCGAAAATCTCACGCGTACCCAGGGTGAAAAGCAGGATTTCCATTTTATTGGAGCCCGCCAATTTAGTTCGGGCATCAATGCTTTCAAGCAAATTTGTTTGATTACTGGACATGAAGGGCCTCCATTGTGTCGCTTATTAACTGGCTCATTCTTTCAGAAGGAAGTTAGCAATCGCTTCGGATAATCTATGCGGTTCAAATTTGGCCACATAACCATCAACACCGACTGATTGCCCCAGTTTTTGGTTGGAAGCACCAGATAATGATGAATGCATTAACACGGGGATGCCTGCAAAACGCGGATCGCTTTTAATGAGCTTGGTCAGCATATAGCCGTCCATTTCCGGCATTTCCACATCGGTCAGCACCAGATGAACCATGTCTTTAACCAGCTTGCCCTGCAAATCTGCCGACTGAGCAATACGCTGCAATTCATCCCAGGCCCGTTTACCGTTAATGGTTGAAATATGCTTGATCTTCATTGCATCCAGCGTCATTTCAATCTGGCGGCGTGCCACTACTGAATCATCAGCAAGGAAAACTGTTTTGGTTGTCAGGCTTTTATCCTGAATAATGGTATCCGGATCAATTTTGTCTGAGCCAGGAATCGATTCAGCCAGTACTTTTTCTACGTCCATCATCATTACAAGCTTGTTGTTTTCCAGCTCTGTAACGGCCACCACTAAACCACCCATCTGGGACATTAACATATCCGGCGGCACGCGCATTTGCGACCAGTCAAGCCGCAGGATGGTATCGACCGCCTCAACCAAAAATCCCTGAGTGTGACCGTTGTATTCAGACACAATCATAATTTCCGGACGGGTGGTGGTCGCAATACCTGCATATCGTGCCAGATCGATTACCGGCACCAGGGTGCCGCGCAAGCTCACCATGCCCTCGATCGACGGAGGCATATCCGGAGCTTTAGTAATCTCAGGCGTTCGCATAACCTCGCGAACTTTGAATACGTTGATAGCAAAATTCTCCCGCCGGCCAGAGCGTTCATCCTGTCCGAGCGTAAATAAAAGAATTTCCAGCTTGTTGGTACCAGCAAGCTTTGTGCGAGCATCAATATTTTTTAATAAGTCAGACACGGAAAGGCTCCAGGCTGCGTTTAAGTATTCTTAACCGACGGTGTTGGGATGGAACAATTAGGAAGCAGCTGTACATACACTAAAAGAGGCAATTATAGCCGTAAGATCCGGACTATTTAAACTTTTGCTAATATTAATTATGCCACTTGCCAATTTTGCATGGATCATTGTTTCGGCCTGCTGTCTAGTCACTTTATAATGTAAAAAAGAAAAAGCAACAAGGAAGGTGTACAGAATGAGTAATCAGAACTCAGGTATTGACCCTCGCGAGTTAGAAAGTGCCTTTTCACTTTTTACCGAAGCTTCAAATCAGCTTAGTCTCGCTTATGCAGATTTGCAGCAGCAAGTTGTTTCTTTGACCGCTCAATTGGAAATTGCCAATGGTAATTTGCGTCGTGAACTGGATGAAAAAGCCGCTTTATCACGTCGCCTGTCTTTATTACTGGCCCGTTTACCCGGCGGGGTTGTGGAATTAAATGAACAGGGCGTGGTGGTTGAATTTAACCCTGCCGCCGGCCTGATGATGCAGGACCTGAAGCTGGGCGACAGCTGGCAGGCCTTTGCAGATCAGCATTTACAAGCCACCCATGTGCCCGATCTTTGGTTGTCGCAATCGGCAATGGGCGAGCGCCGCATCACCATTGTGGTCAATGATATGCCCGGCGAATACGGCAAAATAATGCTGGTGCATGATATCAGTGATACCTGGAAACTGCAGCTGGCTTTAACCCAGCATAAGCGACTGGCGGCAATGGGAGAAATGGCTGCGGGTCTTGCACATCAATTGCGCACTCCTTTGGCGACCGCATTACTTTATTCCACTCATTTAGCTAAACCTGAGTTAAATCAAATTGACCGGCAGAAATTTGGTCAGAAAAACCTGGATAGATTGAGACATTTAGAAGTGTTAATACAAAATATGCTTAGTTTTGTCCGGGGACAGGATGTTCCGCTGGAGGCGGTTGAATTGGCCGGCTTATTGCAAGAAGCGCAACAGATTATGCTGCCGCAAGTGTCAGCCCGGCAGATGATTTGCACATTGGATTGTCAGGAAGAGGGGCTGATTGTTACCGCTAATCGTAAAGAGCTTTTAGGATGTATTACCAATTTAATAGATAATGCCGTGCTGGCATCCCCGCCTGAGGCCACGATCCGGCTTTTTTTACGGATGCACGAAGGAATGGCTGAAATTGTGGTGGAAGACCAGGGGTGTGGCATGTCTGCCGAAGTACAGGAACGATTATTTGAACCTTTTTTTACGACCCGAAAAGAGGGAACCGGCCTGGGACTGGCGATTGTGAGCAACCTGCTGACGCGTCTGGGCGGGGAGATTGGCGTAAATTCCAGGCTGGGCAGCGGTAGTTCGTTTACGATACGGTTGCCAGTTTTGTATCACCCGGCTAAGGTATGAAAACAGGCTGCGTTAATAATCTTTCCCACAGCTTGTCTTTTTATGGTTATTCTAAACTTATATCTTTCATGAAATTGAGGTTTGTATGACGCCTACAGTGCAAATTGAAGGGGACGTGGGCCGTGTAGTGCTCTCCGGCCAGTTCGATTTCAGTGCTCACCGGGAGTTTCGTCAGGTGTGCGAAACACTCATCAGTAATCCTGCGATTAAAGAAGTACTGGTTGATTTTCAAAATGTAAATTATCTGGACAGCTCGGCGCTGGGTATGCTTTTGTTATTAAAAGAAAAAATTGCCGCGGCCAGCAAAAATCTGGCGCTGGTTAATTGCAGAGACTCGGTGAGACAGGTGCTGGAAATTGCCTGTTTCGGGAAGATTTTTACTATCCGCTAAAGCAGACTATGAAAATTCTGGTCGTTGATGATACTGAATCGGTACTGTTACTGATCTCTCGTTTTGTCGAGGCATTGGGGCATAAGGCAATTCAGGCGCATAACGGGCTGGAGGCGCTGGAGATATGGCGGCTGGAAAGGCCGGATCTGGTGCTGATGGATATGATGATGCCCGTGATGTCCGGTCTGGATGCTGCGGTCGCCATTAAGCATGAGGCGAATGAAAATTGGGTGCCTATTGTTTTTGTCACGGGTGTGGGTGAAGAAAACAAGCTGGCTGAGGCCATTGAGCAAGGGGCCGACGAT
>JBOFGM010000181.1:0-4881 GCA_051649105.1 Iodobacter sp.
AAAACCCAGGTTTTATGCCGGTTTTTGCACGCCGGACAGGCCGGGTCGCCATTGTCCGTAGTGATGATCTGCATAATCTTTTCTCTGTGATTACGACCAGTGTTACGTCTTGATTCACCACAATGGCTCCCTGACAGGGATCTGCTATGGTTTCGCAAGCGGTGCACTGAAATTGCATAATCTGCTGTCGGCAGATGGTTGAGAGGTCTGTGATGAATGACTACATGATGCGTACCGGCTTTGGTGCTGGCATGCCTGAATCGCTGGAAAGTAGTTTTGGCCTGGTACTACCGTTGGCCGGGAGTTTGCTATGAATGGTTGCTTACCCGGGCTGGGATGGACTCTGAGCGAGCCTGCGGGCATGCATCATTTAGCGCGACTGGACCCGGGGCCTCATCTGGCTCCGCTGGGGCGGGAAGGTCAGCTGTTCGTGGAAGAAAGTTTCGATGTCTGCCAGCAGGCCCGCAGTATTACCGCCTGGCAGCAATTATATGATCAGTTACAACCTGGCTCTTTTCATGGCACGCTGGCGGAAACCTGGCTGAGCGGCATGCAATGCTTTGAGGAATATACCAGCCATGCCCTGCGCCAGTCTTGTATGGTCTGGCCCGGTGCCGTCTGGGTTGGAATTCCCTATGGCAATGAAGAGTTAGCCCGTATTGGCACCACCGTGATCGAACCGGATACGGTGGCCATTCGCAGCGGCGGCCAGGAATTTGAGCTGGGCACGCCGGATGATTTTCATATTATGGGGTTTGTGCTGGGTAAAGAAGAGCTGGAAAGTTACTCCTCTATCTTGCGTGGCGCTTCTTTGCTGATGGACAGCACCATGGTGTTGCATGTGGGATCAGAGCGCAAAAAGAAATTTACCCACTTTATGCAATCCGTGTTGCAAGTGGCCGGTGATGGCTCGGGGCAGCTGCAGGATGCAGGATGCCAGAAATTATTGCGGCATGAATTGCTGGAGCGCTTTATTTGCATGATTGGCGATGCTCAGCCTAATCATCAGCCTGCGCAGCGGGTGGCCAGTGCATGGCGGACGGTGGACCGTACCCGCGAATATGTACTGGACCGCACGGGGGAGCCCACCAGTATTGTGGATTTATGTGAGCATCTGGGCATCAGCCGCCGTACTTTACAAAATATCTTTCATCAGACTTTGGGTCTTTGCCCGCAAGCATATTTAAAAGCGATTCGCTTAAATGCGGTGCGGCGCGAACTGCTGGCCCCTTATTCCAAATATGAATCGGTGCAGCAGGCGGCCGCGGCCATGGGCTTTTGGCATATGAGCCAGTTTGCACAAGACTTCAAAAAACTCTTTGGTGAGTTGCCTTCTGCTTCACTGGCCCGGCGCGCACCTGCGAGGCGGTAAAACACCGCCCCGCAGTTTGGGCTTTACTGCTGCCAGCGCAGATTCAGCATCGCATTACGGCCCAGCGTGCTGTAGTCTTTTGCCAGCTCATAATCCGTATCGAATACATTATTAACCCGGGCACTGGCTTGCCAGTCTTTGGCAAATTGCCAGTTCACACTCAGATTCGTCAGGGCATAGCCGGCCAGACGGGCGCGCGGCGCACCATAAATATCTTCTTCACGATGCGACTGAGCTTGTACTTCGCCACGGGCAGTCCATGGCCCCTGGCTTACACCCACATAGGCCAGGCCGGATTGTCTGGCCCGGCGGGTGAGCTGCTTGCCGTCGGTTGATCCGCCCGATGTATCTTTGGCATCCAGTAAATCAAAGCTGCCACCGGCCTGAAATACATCCCCTTTCCAGTCGGCCGTGAAGGTAATACCTTTGAGCTTGGCATTACCAATGACGGTGGTCGTGGTTTTGCCTGTTTCCAGCATACCATCGATTTCATTATGGTAAGCCGTGGCGCTCAGCTGCAGCTGGTTGGCTTCAAAGCGTACAAAGACTTCAGTGTTTTTAGAGGTTTCCGGCTGTAATCCCGGTGCGCCATAGCCTGGGTAATAGAGCTGGTTAAAGGTTGGCGCCCGGTAGCCGGTGCCATAGCTGCCGCCCAGTTTCCAATCCCGGTTGATTTGCCATGCGGCACCGACATTGCCATTGGTGTTGTCGCCAAACTGGCTGTTATTGTCATTGCGCAGATTAAGCTGTACAGAAATATCATCAAAATGCGCAAGATAACCGGCCAGCAGGCTATTGATCCGCCGCTGATCAACATCAAATTTGGTGGTGCTGCTGATGGCTTGCTCCAGTGTTTCTGCGCCGGCGGTGAGAATGCCCGGGCCCACTTTAATTTCATTTAACCAGGATAATTGTGTTTGTTTGGTTTTAAAGCGGCTCTCGCCCGTGCGGGTGTAGTTGGTGCTGTCATCAATACTGACACCTGCCTGCACTTTGCTGGTCCAGTTTTTGGTAAAGCGGTTATTCATCCAGAAGGTGGTGCTGCTGTTGGTGCCATCATCACGGTCGTCATAATTGCTGGAGGTGGATGAGTCGTACTGATTTTCTACCTTGGTTTGTAACAGGCTGCCACCAAACTCATGGTCTTCATTGATCCGGTGGCTGGCGTTCACCGACAGGCTGGTATTTTCATAACCATCGTTATCGGTGCTTAAGGTGCCCGGTTTGGCATTGGATCTTGCGCTGATGCCGTCGGTTTTACTGTGGGCAATCCCCACCGCATAGCGGGTGCCATCCACGCCGCCAGAAAGATGTGCGCTGGCGGTGCGGGTGTTTTCTGTGCCAAAGCCCACTTCTGCCGAGGGGTGAAAGCCATTGTCGCCCTGGCGGGTAAAGATTTGTACCACGCCACCAATGGCATCCGAGCCATAAAGGCTGGCGGCCGGCCCGCGCAGGATTTCGATCCGCTCAATTTGCGCCAGCGGAATATGTTGTAATGCAGCGCCACCAGCGGTGGCGGAGCCAAAACGGATGCCATCAATCAGATAAACCGTTTGCTGGCCGCTGCTGCCACGCAAAAACAGGCTGGTGTTTTTCCCTGCGCCACCATTGCTGGTGATTTGTACGCCGGGCTGGCGGGCCAGCAGATCTGGCAGGCTGATGGCTCCTGCGGCTTCAATTTCTTTTTGATCAATCACGGTGACATCACCAATCACTTCTTTGGCCGCTTGCGGCAAGCGGGCGGCGGTGGTGACTACGGCAGGCAGCTGAACGGTTTCAGCCTGGGCACAGATACTGGCGACTAAAAGGGTGATGGGGGCGATACGAAATAACATAGACTCTCTCTCTTGGGTGCCACACCCGCTGTGTGGCGAATAAATGCAGCAGAGAGAGAGCAGGGGAGAATACAGCACGGGCAGAAGCACGATGAGTCTCACCCGCTTCGTGCACCCTGCCGCGCGTTGATGGACCTTTGCCAGAGGGCAAAGGTTCTAAGGCCGGTCTCCGGGCTGACAAGCTCGCCGGGATGGATTATCCACCGGCTTAATACACCGCCTTCCCATCTTTGCAGACAGTGGCTTAACGGGTGTATTTGCACTTGTATACCGTTGCAGGGGCAGCACAGGCTTTAAACCTGTTTCCCGTTTCACTCTTACGAGCACCTTATAAGAGACGAATTATATACTGACTGGGTATTTTCTGCCCGGCTGTTGCCCTTGTTCTTGCGTCAGAACAGGGATTTTGGGAGGGGAACAGGCAAAAAAAACGCCACGCAGAAGAGGCGTGGCGCTGTGGGCGTAAACCGGTTTAGTGCTGCAAGATCTTAGACAGGAATTGCTGGGCGCGTTCGGAGCGGGTCTGGTTAAAGAACTCGTCCTTACTGGCGTCTTCCACAATATGCCCCTGATCCATAAAGATCACCCGGGTAGCCACTTTGCGGGCAAAGCCCATTTCATGGGTGACGCACATCATGGTCATGCCTTCCTGGGCCAGCTCAACCATCACATCCAGCACTTCATTGACCATTTCCGGGTCCAGAGCCGAGGTCGGCTCATCAAACAGCATGGCAATCGGATCCATGGCCAGGGCACGGGCAATCGCCACTCGCTGCTGCTGTCCACCGGAAAGCTGGCCGGGATATTTATTGGCCTGTGCTTTTAAACCTACGCGGTCCAGCAGTTTTAAGCCCTTATCCATCGCTTCTTCCACACTGCGGCCCAGCACGCGTTGCTGCGCCAGACACAGATTATCTGTGATCGAAAGATGGGGAAACAGCTCGAAATTCTGGAAAACCATACCCACTTTAGAGCGCAGCTTAGGCAGATCCGTTTTAGGGTCGCCCACCGAAATATCGCCAATCAGGATTTTGCCCTGTTGAAAGGGTTCCAGCCCGTTAACGCATTTGATCAGGGTGGATTTACCCGAGCCCGAAGGCCCGCAAACCACAATCACTTCACCTTTTTTTACTTCAGTGCTGCAGTCGGTCAGTACCTGAAAGCTACCGTACCATTTATTTACGTTCTGGATTGAAATCATACTGCTAACCTCTTTAGCAAACATTTCAGCGGAAAAGCATGGCTTCCCGCCTTAGGGTTAAAACCTGCGTGGCTGGTAGAAATCAGACCGCGAGCTTTTTTTGTAAACGCTTAACCACGGTTGAAGCGCTTAAGCTGATCAGGAAATAGACGGCACCGGCCAGCAGTAAAAATTCATGGGGCTGACCCACAATATCGCCTTTAGAACGGGCAGTATTCAGAAAATCCATCATCCCTACGGCATAAACCAAAGAGGTGTCCTGAAATAAGATAATGCTTTGCATCAGCAATAAAGGCATCATTTTTCTGAATGCCTGTGGCAGGATAATTAAGCGCATGGCCTGGCTGTAATTCATTCCCAAAGCATAAGCCGCATTGGCTTGCCCCTTGGAAATAGCCTGAATCCCGGCACGCACAATTTCACAGTAATAAGCCGCTTCGAACATCATAAAAGCGATTAAACACGATGTAAAC
>JBOFGM010000182.1:0-2241 GCA_051649105.1 Iodobacter sp.
AAATCCGCCCCACGGGATTGGCCGAGCGGCGGCAGTAATACATCAGCTCGCCAAAGTCAGCAAAACGGTGCTTGGTGACATCCTGCGTAAAGGCATCCAGTAAGTCGTGATACAGCTGCACCGGAATCTGATATTGCCAGGTGACTTTAGCCAGAGCCTGATAACGCGCGGTCTGCGGCTCTTGCCCCGCAGCAATCAGAGCCAGCTCATCCCGGCAGGCGGCAAGCGCGGCTAAACGCTCATCCGGTGTGGCATCTCCCTCATCGGCCAGATCATCGGCATAGCGGGCAAAGTGATAGATCGCAGCAACGGCTTTGCGATAGGGGCGCGGCAATAATAAAGACGCGACCGGGAAATTTTCATAGTGCCCAACCGCTTGATTGGGTGTAATTGCAACCATAAACTGAACCTAATCTGACACGAAAAGCACATATAAAAAAGGCATGCTATATTTAGCCATAATGCCTCGCCGAGGCGGATGGCCCGTGTGTTTATCTTAAAATAAAGGGAATCTCATGAAGAAATGGCTGATCGCATTACTGAGTGCATTTGCACTGCACACCATGGCCCTTGCTGCCGTCGATATTAACACTGCCAGCCAGGAACAGTTGGAAGCGGTGCATGGATTAGGCCCGACCAAGGCTAAAGCCATTGTCGAATACCGTACTAAAAATGGCCCGTTCAAGACCACGGAAGACCTGAAAAAAGTAACCGGCATTAAAGAGGGTGTTTATAACCAGGTTAAATCTGAAGTCGTGGTCGGTGGTAAAGGCACGGCTCCGGCCCCTGTGGCCAAACCCGCCAAAGCCAGTGCACCGGCAGTTAAAGCCAGCGCTCCGGCAAAAAAATAGTGGCAGGATCTCTGCCCTTCCCCATGCCGTTCACTGAGTGAGCGGCATTTTTACATCCGCCAGCCCATTAAGCATGGTTATTTTTTGCTTGAAGCCACAGGCCGGGCATGAAATGCTGTGCAAACTATTGCACAGGATATTTGTATGGCAGACAGCCGCATCTGGGTCGCACAGGCGATTCGCACCATTGAAGCCGATTTTAACCGATCTGCTGACACACATTTAATTCCGCTGGATTTGCCAGGATTTCCTGAGATTAAGGTCTATTTAAAAGATGAATCCAGCCATCCCACCGGCAGCTTAAAACACCGGCTGGCGCGTTCACTGTTTCTGTATTCGCTGGCCAATGGCTGGATTAATGAACACAGCACGGTGATTGAAGCCTCCAGCGGTTCAACGGCTATTTCCGAAGCCTATTTTGCCCGGCTGCTGGGCCTGCCCTTTATTGCCGTGATGCCGGCCACCACCAGCCCGGAAAAAATCGCGGCCATTATGTTTTATGGCGGGCGCTGCCATTTAGTCGATGATCCCACCACTTTGCATACCGAATCGCTGCGACTCGCCCGGGAAACCGGCGGTCATTTTATGGATCAGTTCACCTACGCCGAGCGCGCCACCGACTGGCGGGCCAATAATAATATTGCGCAGTCTATTTTTACGCAGATGGCGCTGGAGCCTCATCCCATTCCTCAATGGATTGTGGCCAGCTGTGGTACCGGTGGTACTTCAGCCACACTGGGGCGCTATGTGCGCTATCGCCAGCACAGCACCCAGGTAGCCTGTGTGGATCCGGATCATTCCGTCTTTTTTGACGCTTTTTGCAGCAATGACCGCAGCCTGAGCCTTACTTGCGGCTCTTTAATTGAAGGCATTGGCCGCCCAAAAGTTGAAGCCTCGTTTATACCCACGGTGATTGACAGCATGTTTCAGGTGCCGGACGCCCTGTCCATTGCCGCCACGCGCTGGCTGGCCGCAAAGCTGGGCCGCCGGGTGGGCGGATCCACCGGCTGTAATCTGGCAGGCGTGCTGGCTTTAGCGCTGGAAATGCAGGCCGCCGGCCAAAGCGGCAGCATTGTGACGCTGCTATGCGACAGCGGCGAGCGTTACGCTCATTCTTATTACAACGACAGCTGGCTGGCAGAGCGCGGCATTGATATTGCGCCCTGGCTGGAGCAGGTCAGCGCCACCGCAGAACGCGGTGCCCCTCTGCCTTTACGCCGCGCCAGCCGCCCTTAAAACATCTGGCTGGTTTACCGGCGCTGGCGCATCCATTGGGTGGCAATCCATTTTTCGCCTTTAAGCACCGGGTTGCCACCATGCAAGGTCTGCGGATCAACCTGACCCTCGCCAGTATTCAGATACACCGCCGAACCTTTATAACGTGCCAGCC
>JBOFGM010000183.1:0-9960 GCA_051649105.1 Iodobacter sp.
CCTGCTTTCCAATATTGGTATTTTTTGCAGTGTTTTTTGGCTGGCCTACAGGCCGCTGAGTGATCTGACGGAGTGGCATTCCTTTTTAATGCTGGCAGGTATCGATACGCTGCTGGCCTTATTCTTTACCCTGACCATCAGCCGGCGCCGGCCCGGTTTTGAAATTCAGCTCTCTGTTCAGGTTGCAACCGATATCTTATTTATTGTCGGCATGATGCATTTGTTTGGCGGGCTGCGCAGTGGTATCGGCACTTTACTGCTGCCCTATCTGGCAGCGGCCGGTTTGATTTCCCGCGGGCGGATGACCTTGTTTCATGCCGCCATGGCCAGTATTGCCTTGCTGACAGAGCAAACCTGGCAGATTTGGCTGGGCAATGCCACCAGCAGTGATTATTTAGCCCCCGCCCTGTTATGCGTTGCTTCTTTTGCCGTTGCCTGGCTTGCTCATCAGCTGGCCCGTTTTGCTCAGGCCAGTGAGGCGCTGGCAGAGCAGCGAGGGATCGATCTGGCAAACTTAGGGCAACTTAATCAGCGGATTTTGCAGGATGTCTCTGACGGGGTGCTGGTGGTCGATGCCGAAGGGGTGATCCGGCAGTGTAATGAGCAGGCGGTTCGTTTATTGGGCTCTCACCCGGAAGGGGTGCTGCTGCATGCCATGCCGGTGGTGGCGGTGGCGCTTTCCCGCTGGCGGATTAATCCCTCTGATATTCCCAGTTTAATTACTACCGCCCTGACGCGAAAAACCCTGAGGCCACGTTTTGTGTCTCTGTCTCAGGACTCACATGGCAATGTGCTGGTTTATCTGGAAGATCTGGATAAATTGCGCCGGGAAGCCCAGCAATTAAAGCTGGCAGCTTTAGGACGTTTAACCGCTAATCTGGCGCATGAAATCAGAAATCCTCTCAGCGCGATTACTCATGCCGCGCAATTATTAGGGGAAGAGGCGGAGGCCAATGCGTTGATGAAGCGTTTGACGCATATTATTAATGACAATAGCCAGCGTTTAGAGCATATGGTGAAGGACGTGCTGGAGTTGAACCGGCGCGACCGCGTGCAGATTGTGCCGATTAAACTGGCCGACTGGCTGGTTACTTTTATTGAAGAATTCAGTTTGCAAGAGCAAACGCGGGTGGTTCCGGTACTGGATTGCCCGGCCGAGGTTGAAATTCGTTTTGATCCCGGCCATTTACATCAGGTGATGTGGAATTTATCCCGCAATGGCTGGCGCTACAGCAAGAAACTGGCCGGGAGTTTAAGATTTCTGGTTTGGTGTGAAAACGGGCATTGGGTGTTAGATGTCTGTAATGATGGCCCGCCGGTAGCGGCCGATGCGCAGGTTAATTTATTTGAGCCGTTTTTTACTACCGAGACCAAAGGCACCGGGCTGGGTTTATATATTGCCCGCGAAATCTGCTCGGCAAATGCGGCGGTACTGGAATATATTGCGCCACACCCTTACGGGGTTTGTTTCCGGATTGTTTTTGGATATAGCTATGGCCAGAAAAATTAGTAAAAGTAGTAAACGTATCCTGGTAGTGGATGACGAGCACGATCTGGCTGAGCTGCTGGAGCTGACTCTGCTGAAAATGGGCCTGGATGTCGATTGCGCCTATGGGGTAGAGGATGCCTGTGCCCGGCTGGGACGGGTCAGTTATGATCTGTGCCTGACAGATATGCGGATGCCCGATGGTGAGGGGCTGGATATTATTCGCTATATCCAAAGCAAGGGGCTGGATGTACCCGTCGCCGTGATTACTGCTTATGGCAGCACGGATAATGCAGTGGCCGCGCTGAAGGCGGGTGCCTTTGATTATCTGGCCAAGCCTGTGGCGCTGGATCAGCTGCGCTCGCTGGTTAAATCGGTGCTGGCGCTGGAAGAAGCGCCGGTCAGCCAGCAAAATCGTCCTTTATTGGGCGAGTCTGCCGCAATACAGCATACGCTGGAGCTGATCGCCAAACTGGCCAGAAGTCAGGCCCCGGTATATGTGACGGGTGAATCTGGCTCTGGCAAAGAGCGTGCTGCACGGCTGATTCATGCCAGCTCCAGCCGTGCCAGCCAGCCTTTTGTGGCCGTAAACTGTGGGGCCATCCCCGAAAACTTGATGGAAAGCGAGTTCTTCGGACATAAAAAAGGGGCTTTTACTGGCGCCAATGATGACCGGGATGGCTTTTTTCATGCCGCCAATGGCGGAACCTTGTTTTTGGATGAGGTGGCCGATCTGCCCCTTGCAATGCAAGTTAAATTGCTGCGGGTTATTCAGGAACGTAAGGTCCGTAAACTGGGTGCCACGGCCGAAGAAGGGCTGGATGTGCGGATTATCTCTGCAACACACCAAAGCTTAAGTCAGTGTGTGGAGGCCGGGCGTTTCCGGCAGGATTTATATTACCGCTTGAATGTGATTGAGCTGCGTATGCCGGCCCTGCGTGAAATGGGCAGTGATGTACTGGTGATCGCCCGGCATGTGCTGGCCCGCCTGGCCACCGCTAATGGCCAGACGTTGCCTGATTTTTCTGCCGATGCCTTGCTGGCACTGCAGCGGTATGATTTTCCCGGTAATGTGCGCGAGCTGGAAAACGTACTGGAGCGGGCGCTGGCGCTGGCTGACGGTAATGCCATTACTGCCGCAGATTTGCAGCTCAGCCCGTGCGAGTCAGAGACTGAAGCAGGTATAGTGCACGATCTGGAAGATAAATATCCCTTACAGGATTATCTGGATCGGGTAGAGAAGCAGGTTATTTTAGAAGCGCTGGATAAAACTCGTTTTAACCGTACTCAGGCGGCCAAAATTTTGGGGCTGACTTTTCGCAGCCTGCGTTATCGTTTAGAGCGCCTTGGCATTCAGTAAGCCGGTGTTCAGCCGGGAGGCTTTCTGTGAAAAAAATGATATCCGGCACGGTGCAATTTGATGCGCTTGGCTGGTGCAAGCAGGCGCGGATTGTGCCAAGCCCCAATTGTGATGCCCGCAGTAGCGGGATGCCGGTTGATATGGTGGTGATTCATAATATTCATCTTCCACCCGGAGCTCCGTTTGGTGGCGGGGATATTGAGCGTCTGTTTACTAATACACTCGATCCGGCCGCACATCCTGGCTATGCCGAATTATCCGGCTTGCGCGTTTCTGCGCATTTTCTGATCCGGCGTGACGGAGAGCTGTTGCAATTTGTCCCTTGCTTACAGCGTGCCTGGCATGCCGGCGTATCGGCCTGGCAGGGGCGTGAGCGTTGTAATGATTTTTCAATTGGTATCGAGCTGGAAGGGTCTGATTTTGTGCCATTTGAGGCCGCCCAGTACTTGATGCTAAACACTTTATTGGCGGCTTTGGCGCATTGTTACCCGATACGGTCTGTGCTGGGGCATAGTCAGATTGCGCCAGGCAGAAAGACGGATCCGGGGCCTTTTTTTGATTGGTCCCATGTTGCACTGCCGCAAGCTTTGTCTGAAAAGTAAGCTTTTTTCTAAAACCCAGCGTTATAATCCGCCGACCTTCTGTTAGGCCTCAATAAAATATGTCTTCAGCATCTCCTTTGGATCGTGATCCAAAAAAAATAGCCGGGTTGGCCATCGGTGCAATTGGTGTCGTCTATGGCGATATCGGCACGAGCCCTCTCTATACGCTTAAAGAGTGTTTTAACCATGCAGAGCTGACGCTTTCTGCCTTTAATGTTCTGGGCATCTTATCCCTGATCTTCTGGGGGCTGATGCTGGTTGTATCGCTTAAATATGTCGTCTTTATCCTGCGGGCAGATAACCGGGGTGAAGGGGGTGTGCTGTCTTTAATGGCCCTGGCCTTGCGCTCCGCGCAGCCGGGTTCACGGAAATATGGCGTGATTGTCGGGCTGGGTCTATTTGGTGCCGCGCTGTTTTATGGCGACAGTATGATCACCCCTGCCGTTTCGGTGCTGTCTGCGCTGGAAGGGATCGGTGTGATCTCGCATCAGCTGGACTCCTATATTATTCCGGTCACCATTATGGTGCTGATTGCGCTGTTTATGATGCAGGCCCGCGGCACTGCCAGTATCGGTAAATTATTTGGCCCGATTATGGTGCTGTGGTTTGGGATTTTAGCTGCGCTGGGTATCTGGAATATTATTAAATCACCGGATGTATTGGCGGCCATGAACCCGATGCATGCGGTGAATTTCTTTATGGCCGAGCCGGGTTTAGCCTTTGTCTTGCTGGGGGCGGTGGTGCTGTCTTTAACCGGGGCAGAGGCGTTGTATGCCGATATGGGCCACTTTGGCCGTCCGGCGATTCGTTATGCCTGGTTTTTCCTGGTTCTGCCGGCTCTGGTTCTGAATTATTTCGGTCAGGGCGCTTTGTTGTTACATTCTCCTGCCGCGATTAAAAACCCCTTCTTTCTGATGGCTCCCAGCTGGGCGTTAGCGCCGCTGGTGGTGCTGGCAACCTGTGCCACGGTGATTGCTTCGCAAGCCGTGATTTCCGGTGCCTATTCTATGACCAGCCAGGCCGTACAGCTGGGCTTTTGTCCGCGGATGGATATTCAGCACACTTCAGAAAATGAAATTGGTCAGATTTATATCCCGCAAATCAACTGGTTTTTACTGGTTTCGGTGATCCTGCTGGTATTGGCTTTCCGTACTTCCAGCAATCTGGCGGCCGCCTATGGCTTTGCCGTAACCTGCACCATGGTGATTACCACCTTGCTGGCCTTTATTGTGCTGGGCCGGGATGAATCTCTGGCTAACCGGGTGCTGATCTGGTTTGTGTTGTCGTTCTTGCTGGTGATTGACGTCGCCTTCTTCTCCGCTAATCTGCTGAAGCTGCATGAAGGCGGCTGGTTCCCGCTCCTGATCGGTCTGATGGTCTTTGCTTTGCTGACAACATGGAAACGTGGCCGTAAATTGCTCAGCGAGCGCATGCATGATGGTGAGCTGCCTTTGGCGGGGTTTGTTGAAGCGCTGGAATCCAATCCGCCACAGCGGGTGGAAGGTACGGCGATCTTTATGACCGCCAGCAGTGATTCGGTGCCTCATGCCTTATTGCATAATTTAAAACACAATAAGGTGCTGCATGAGCGTGTGGTCTTTATGACGATTCGCACCACCGATATCCCTTATGTCTCTCCACGGGAGCGGGTGGTTGTGCGTAAGCTGGGAGAGAGTTTCTGCCAGATTATTGCCACATATGGCTTTAAGGAAGAGGCCAGCGTGCCGGCTATTCTGGCTCAGGTGCAGCTATTGCAGCCCGAGCTGGAATTCGATGGTATGCAAACTTCGTATTTCCTTTCCAGAGAAACTATTGTGGAGGCGAAGTACCCTGCTATGAGCTGGTGGCGCAGAAATCTGTTCAGTATCATGAGCCGCAATGCGACCCGTGCGACTAACTTCTTTAAGATTCCGCCCAACCGTGTGGTGGAAATGGGGATGCAGGTCGAGCTATAACCTTGGCAAAACCAGCTCAGCAAGGGGTCATCCTCTTGGTTCGATGCTGGTTTTGCAGAAAACAAAAAAGCGCAGCCCGTTGGGATGCGCTTTTTTTTATGGCTGCAGTGGAAAAACTCAGATTTCCACTTGTCTTGGTACGGGCGGATTATTAAATTGGCCGCCGGCCCAGAGCTTTTTATACATTTGCGGGTCTTTCCATTCGGCCTGGCACTGCTCAGAAAACACAACGTCTTCCAGCCGGATGATTCCCATCCGCTCATTAATTGCATCTTCGCGAAAGGCCTGCGCATAACCGGTATCGGTCTCATGGGCGATCACCGAGTGCAGCTTAACGTCCGCTTCACCATTAGCCATGACCGTTTGCTGCAGCAGCGCATCAATAATAATAAAGAACATGCGTGCAAACTGTTCGGCAGACGGGGAAACGGGCATTGCAATCCAGCGGGTGGAGAACTGTTTGCACAGGCGGATATATTCTGCGTCATCCTTATCCCAGAAACAAACTGCATGGTCAAAAGCATCAACCACATCACGAATCGTGCCTTTCATCAGGCCAAAGTCGTAGACCATTTGTCCATGATCCAGCGCATGCGCTTCCAGCAAAACTTCAACCCGGTAGCTATGGCCATGAATGGAGCTGCGGCAGCGCTCACTGGAGCAGTTGCGCACGATATGGGCGTTTTCAAATTTAAATAGTTTACGAATAAGCATAAGAATGGCATTTGCAGTTCAAAGAGTCAGTCCGGTTTCTATCAGATGCAGCCCGGATCAGCAAGGTATTGATCACGATCGTTTTTTCAACCAGCCCACTTCATGGTGGCAGGCCGTGCCATTTACAAGTAACAGGGCTGCTTTGTAAGGTTTGCGATTTCAATGCTTTTTGTCGTGAATGACAAGGGGCAAAGAAAGGTGCAAGAAAGTATATCAGGGATTTTTAGTACGGTTATTTATTTAGTTATTCGCGTTTTGTCGCAAAAATGTGGATGTTTTTTTGATGTTTACTACATAAATATTTAAATAAAACTACGTTTCATCTTTGTTTTTATTGTTTAAAAATTCGTAACTTAAGTAAAAGTTATTTATTTATCATGGGGTTGGGTGGTTTTGAATGCTGGTGCTGTTGATGTTTTTTTGTTGAAATGTAGTTTTTAAAGGTCGTTGTTCTGTTGCTTTGGCATGGCACGGTGAATATGGCTGGCGAACTATTGACAAGGTAAAAGGCATAGTGACTAATCCTCTTATCGTGTGTTGAAACTGTTTGCAATTGTGGGAGGGGAACGGTTTTACCTCACGTTTCTTACAAAAAAAATAAATCCGTATTTACTTTGTCAATACCAATTGATGTTTGTAGATAACGCCAATTCATAAAGATGGATGGAGACTTCAAAACTATGTCGCAATTTAATCGCTTTATGCTGGCGGCCATTCCTGCCGCCTTTATTGCCGCGCAAGCCTTTGCTGCGCCAGCATGGAATAGTGCAACGGTCTACACTGGCGGACAAACCGTCAGCTATGCCGGGAAAGACTGGAAAGCTAAGTGGTGGACACAAGGCAATGTGCCCGGTGCAGATCAGTGGGGTCCCTGGGAGGCGCAATCAGTTGCGCCAACTCCGGTACCAACGCCAGTACCTACACCAGTACCTACGCCAGTGCCTACACCGGTACCAACTCCAGTACCTACGCCAGTACCTACACCGGTGCCAACACCTGTTCCAACACCTGCACCCACTCCTGTGCCTTCTGGCTGTTTCCTGGCCTGGTCTGCCAGCACAGCTTATTCTGGCGGTCAGAGTGTGACCTATGCGGGTCGTAACTATAAAGCGCAGTGGTGGACTCAGGGTGATGTGCCATCCAGCAATGTGGGTTCTGGTAAGCCATGGCTGGATCTGGGGGCTTGTGGTGCTCCGACTCCGGTACCGACACCGGTACCAACTCCTGTTCCGACACCCGTACCAACACCCGTTCCTACTCCGGTACCGACACCCGTACCAACGCCTGTTCCTACTCCGGTACCGACACCTGTACCAACGCCTGTGCCTACTCCGGTACCGACACCTGTACCAACGCCTGTGCCTACTCCGGTTCCAACACCCGTTCCGACTGCAGGTTGTCAGCCGGATGGTTTGATTTCTGCCGTGGCTAATGTGCCGTATTGCACTGTTTACGATGCAGATGGCCGGGAAAAACTGGCTAATGGCTTGAAACGCCGGGTTATTGGCTACTTTACTAACTGGCGCACGGGTAAAAACGGTCTGCCAGGTTATCTGACCAGTGATATCCCGTGGGATAGCCTGAGCCATATTAACTATGCTTTCGCCCATATCGACAGCAACAATAAAGTATCGGTAAATGAAAACGTGGCCGGTAATGAGTCCACCGATATGGAATGGCCAGGTGTGGCAGGTGCAGAGATGGATCCGTCCCTGCCTTATAAAGGCCATTTTAATTTACTGAATAAATATAAGAAGCTTCATCCTGGCGTAAAAACACTGGTATCTATCGGTGGATGGGCAGAAACCGGTGGCTACTTTGGTGCCGATGGTAAGCGTGTTGATTCTGGTGGCTACTATTCAATGACCACCAACCCGGATGGCTCAGTGAATACCGCCGGGATTAATGCGTTTGCGGATTCTGTGGTGGTCTTCCTGAAGAAATACGGTTTTGATGGCGCAGATCTGGATTATGAATATCCAACCACCATGGATAAAGCCGGTAATCCTCTGGATTGGGCGGTCTCCAGCCCTCGTCTGAAAGGCCTGCAGGCCTCGTATCGCGTCTTGCTTAGCGTCTTGCGTCAAAAGTTGAACGAGGCAGCGGTAAAAGACGGCACTTATTATATGCTGACCATCGCGTCCCCATCGTCAGGCTATATGCTGCGCGGTATGGAAACCTTCCAGGGTGTGAAGAACCTCGATTACGTCAATATCATGTCGTATGACTTGCATGGTGCGTGGAACGAGTTTGTCGGGCCGAATGCAGCGTTGTTTGATGATGGTAAAGATGCAGAGCTGGCAAAATGGTCGGTTTACACCACGGCGCAATATGGCAGCATTGGTTACCTGAATACCGACTGGGCTTATCACTATTTCCGGGGCTCAATGCCAGCAGGCCGGATCAACGTCGGTGTGCCTTATTACACCCGCGGACATAAAGATGTGGTTGGCGGTGTAAATGGTCTGTGGGGTACGTCACCTAAGTCTGCTAATTGTGGTCCGGGCCTGACAGAGTGTGGTGTGGGTGCCGTTGGTATCGACAATATCTGGCACGATCTGGATCAAAACGGCAAGGAAATGGGGGCTGGCTCCAATCCAATGTGGCATGCCAAAAATCTGGAAAAAGGGATTGCCGGGTCTTACCTGCCACAATTTGGCCTGAAGGCGGCTGATTTGGTTGGATCGTACGTGCGTAACTACGATGCCACCCTGGTTGCTCCTTGGTTATGGAATGCTCAGAAGAAAGTATTTATTTCTACTGAAGATGAGCAATCCATCCAGCGTAAAGCCGAATGGATTATGGCTAACGGCATTGGCGGCGCAATGTTCTGGGAGCTCGCTGGTGACTACGACTGGAATTCGGCCAAGGGCGAATATATTCCTGGCTCTACGCTGACTAAACTTCTTGCCAGCAATTTCCGCAATGCAACTCCGTATGGCAATCTGCGTGCAAAGAAAGCCATGCCAGCCGAAGTGGTTGATCTGCAGTTCGATGTCACTGATTTCAAACTGGGTGATCAGAACTATCCAATTAACCCTAAGTTGCATATTACTAATAAGTCGGCCGTAGCTATTCCTGGTGGCAGCAAGGTGCAGTTCCAGTATCCGGTTTCTGCTCCTAATAATATGAGCGATCAGTCCGGTTCCGGATTGAAGATTGTGGCGTCAGAGCATACCGGTGCCAATATTGGCGGCTTCAAGGGTGATTTCCATACTGCAGAATTTACTCTGCCAACATGGCAATCGATTGCACCGGGAGCATCCATTGATATTGTGCTCAATTACTTCCTGCCAATCTCAGGCCCGTCTAACTATGTCGTCACTATTGGTGGCAAGACCTACGCAACCAAGCAAGAGTATCCAAACTTGCCAGTTGCAGTACTTAAATAAGGTTGAAATAGCTGCTTAGTATGTAATAAGCATTAAAAGGGGCGGGCAAGTTGGCCCGCTCTTTTTGTTTGTGCCGTTTGCCTTGGTTTTTCTCTCGCATAGAAAACAAAGACTTAGCCTATTACTACAGTTTTGTTGCCGTTTAGTGGTTGACCTGACCCGCTCAGGGCCGTATATTTCGGCCTCTCGCTGCAGCACACACAGCAACACGGTGATGTCACAGCGAACGATCTTTAAAAAAATACAGTCGATGAGTGTGAGTGCTTGATTCGGAAGCGAAACAAGTGCTTGCATTAGTAAAGAGTGCTCAGTAATGAGTGCTCCGATATAAAGTAAGCCAGTAAGTACTAGCTTAGAGATTAAACTAAAGAGTTTGATCCTGGCTCAGATTGAACGCTGGCGGCATGCTTTACACATGCAAGTCGAACGGTAACAGGGAGCTTGCTCCGCT
>JBOFGM010000184.1:0-18839 GCA_051649105.1 Iodobacter sp.
ACAATGTCTCGGCCCAGGGCGTGATGGCCATGTTGCGCCAGGCTGAATGGGTGGCCGGCCGGGATATCTCGGTGATTGTTTTTGGCGGCCTGTCTGTTCAGGACCCGGCCTTGCCCGCGGTCAGCGCTATTTTGCAGCCCGAACCGCGTGAGGCCGGGCGGACTTTAGCCCATCTGATGTTGCGCCGGCTGGCCGGAGAACCGGTGAATGAGCTCTGCGCGCTCTGGAAGCCTGTATTTGTTCCTGGTGCGACCGATATTCCTGTCTGATTACCTGCTTCTTCTGCACAACCCTGCCCCCCTTTAAGCACACCTGATATGCCGTCGGCAAGAAAATTCAAACCGGTTTGAATATTTCACAACACCAGGGTTATGACGTAGTGTTTTTTATTTGGTTACGGGATTATTATGGCTAAATTCTAATTCAAACCGGTTTGAAAGCGTTTTAAAGCGGTTTGAAATTAGAAAGAGGCGGCTTGTCTGTTTTGTTTTTGTAGTTGACTACGAAAATACAAGGGCCGTTTACTACATAAATAATTGAGGCCACCCATATGGCCCAGGAGTTGAAGATGATTCAGCAACGCGTACTCCCGATGGCAATTGCAATGTTGTTTGCGGCCGGTGTAGCTGCTCCGGTCCTTGCCGAAGGCCTGCCGATTGATTTCCACGGTTATGCCCGCAGTGGTATTGGCAGCACCGTGAGCGGTGGCGGTTCCATGGCTTGTTTTAAGCTTGATGGTGCCGGCTCTAAATATCGCCTGGGCAATGAGTGCGAAACTTATGCCGAGCTTGCATTTGGCGGCACTGCATTTGAAAAGAAAGAAACCGGTACTAAATTCCGTATTGAATCCATGGTAGCCGTATCCGCTAATCAGTTCCAGGACTGGGAAAGCACCGGCGGTGATAAGAATGCAACCTTTGCCTTGCGTCAGCTGTATGTAACCGCTGAAGGCGTGGGCTTGGGCGAAGGCACCAAGGTTTGGGCAGGTAAGCGTTATTACGATCGTCATGATATCCATATCAATGACTTTTACTTCTGGGATAACTCGGGCCCTGGCGCCGGTATTGAAAATATTGATCTGGGCTTTGGTAAGCTGGCCTATGCATGGCGTCAGAATACCGTGACCACCAGCGATGTCAGCGTGGGTAATGTAGACCGCAACATCGGTATCTCCGGCCATGACTTCCGTCTGTCCGGCTTAAAAACCAATCCGGGTGGTGAATTAACCGTGGGTGTGGATTTCCGCTTTGCTAAAAAAGCCGATGCGGATAACGGTTCACATACCAATGGTCAGTCTTTAAGTCTGATGCATACCCAAAGCGGTGTGTTTGGTGGCTTTAACCAGGTGGCATTTCAGTTTGCCAAGGGCGATATTGCCGGCTTCTCATTTGGCTATCCAAATGCAAAAGCCAGCGTGGATGATAAATCTTATCGTCTGATTGAGCAGATGCACTGGCAGCCGGAATCTTCCAACTGGTCCGGTCAGGCGACTGCGATCTGGGAAAAACGTGATCCGGCTACTGGCGAAGGACAAACCTGGATTTCAGTGGGTGCGCGTCCGGTTTATGCCTTCACCAACAATCTGGCTGCAGCCGTGGAAGTGGGCTACGACCAGGTTAAACCGACCAACACCGATGCCCGTTATCTGGCCAAGCTGACCGGTGCTCTGATTGTTCAGCCGGAAAAAGGCTTCTTCAGCCGTCCGCAACTGCGCTTCTTTGCAACCTATGCTAAATGGAATGATGCAGCGCAACTGGCAGCCGGTTCCGATGTCAATAATCCTTTGGCGGTTAATGGCATGTTTGGCAGCAAGACCAATGGTATGACCTTTGGTGCACAGGCTGAGGCCTGGTGGTAAGCCGGCTTAATCAGATCTTAATGCCCGGTTAAACAACGCCGCCATGTTCAAAAGGCATGGCGGCTCTCAGAACAAGTCTTTTAGTAAAGAAGAATTCAAATGAATCATTCATGGTGGCGCGGCGGGGTAATTTACCAAATCTACCCACGGAGTTTTGCAGACAGTAACGGTGATGGCGTGGGCGATTTGCCCGGCATTATTGAAAAGCTGCCTTATATTGCAAGCCTGGGTGTGGATGCGGTCTGGATTTCACCGTTTTTTAAATCCCCCATGAAAGATTTTGGCTACGATGTCTCTGATTACCGCCAGGTTGATCCATTATTTGGCTCGCTGGCGGATTTTGACCGTCTGCTGGCCGCTGCCCATGATCTGGGGCTGAAGATTATTATTGATCAGGTGCTGTCTCACACCTCCGATGAGCATGTCTGGTTTGAACAATGCCGCCAGGATCGCACCAATGCGAAGGCCGACTGGTATGTCTGGGCCGATCCACAGGCCGATGGCACACCGCCTAATAACTGGCTATCGGTGTTTGGTGGTTCTGCCTGGCAGTGGGATACCCGCCGTTGTCAGTATTATCTGCATAACTTTTTAGCCAGCCAGCCGGATTTAAACTTCCATTGCCCGGCCGTACAAGATGCGGTGCTCGCCGATATTCGTTTCTGGCTTGAGCGCGGGGTGGATGGTTTCCGCTTTGATGCCTGCAATTTCCATTTCCATGACCAGCAATTAAGAAATAACCCGCCAGCTGCCAGCCGCGATACTAAAACGGTCAGCGCAGATAATCCCTATGGTTATCAGACCCACCGTTTTGATAAATCCCAGCCGGAAAATCTGGCCTTTCTGCAACGGGTTCGCACCCTGCTGGATCAATATGGCGCGATGAGCGTCGGCGAAGTGGGCGACGATCACAGCCTGCAGCTGATGGCGGCCTATACCGCCAATAACGATAAGTTGAATATGGCTTACAGCTTTAATCTGCTGACCGCCGAGTTTTCTGCCGCCTATATCCGTCAGCAAGTTGAAGAATTTGAAAGCGTGATTAAAACAGGCTGGGGTTGCTGGACCATTGGCAATCATGATGCGGTACGGGTGATGACGCGCTGGGGTAAAAACACCACCAACCCGCTGTTCCCCAAAACTATGCTGGCGATGATGCTTTGCCTGCGCGGTTCGGCTTGTATTTATCAGGGTGAAGAGCTGGGCCTGGCAGAAGCCGATTTAAGCTTTGAGCAGTTACAAGATCCTTATGGCATTGCCATGTGGCCGGAATTTAAAGGCCGCGATGGCTGCCGCACGCCGATGCCATGGCAGCACGATGCGCCACAGGGCGGCTTTACTACGGCCGAGCCTTGGTTGCCATTGCCGGCAGAACATCTTGCCCGGGCCGCAGATCTGCAAGTGGCGCAGCCTGACTCCACGCTGGCGTTTTTCCGGCAGTTTATTCAATGGCGTCGTCAGCAGGATGTGCTGGTGCAGGGCGAGATTGAGTTTTTAGCCGCAGCCGAACCGGTACTGGCCTTCACCCGCCGTCTTGGCACTGAAGAATTGATTTGCGTCTTTAATCTGTCTGAGCAGGATGCCGAATTTACCCTGCCTGTTGCCGCCGAAGCGGCTGCCGGCCACGGGCTGAGTGGTGCCGTGCTGGTTGGCCAAAAGCTGAAACTGGCGGCCTTTGGCGGCTGGATCGGCCGCGCGGTCTGATCGCAGTTGTCAGATCAAACAGGATGACCGCCTGAAAGCGGTGGTCATCCCCTGCGAAATGCTTTGGTCTGGCAGACCAATAAAACACAGAAAAACATATATAAGTCAGAGGGAAGAGCAAGATGGCCGCCGTAAAGCTACGTAACGTACAGAAGCAGTTCGGGGAAACCAAAATTCTGCATGGCATTGATCTGGATATTGCCGATGGCGAATTTGTGGTTTTTGTCGGCCCGTCGGGCTGTGGTAAATCCACCCTGCTGCGCTCGATTGCCGGCCTGGAAGATATCACCGGTGGTGAATTGCAAATTGATTCGGTACGGGTGAATGAATTACCGCCGGTTAAACGCGGTATTTCCATGGTATTTCAAAGCTATGCGCTGTATCCGCATATGAGCGTTTTTGAAAATATGGCTTTTGGCCTGAAGCTGGCCGGCATGAGCCGCAGCGAATACTCGCCCTTTGTAATGCGGGTGGCTAAAACACTGCAGCTGGAGCATTTGCTGGAGCGTAAACCCAGCGCCTTATCCGGCGGGCAGCGCCAGCGGGTGGCTATTGGCCGCGCCATTGTGCAAAAGCCAAAGGTGTTTTTATTTGATGAGCCTTTATCCAATCTGGACGCGGCGCTGCGCGTGCAAATGCGCATTGAAATTGCCCGTTTGCACCGCGAATTAGGTGCCACCATGATTTATGTCACCCATGATCAGGTGGAAGCCATGACGCTGGCAGACCGGATTGTGGTGCTGAAAGACGGGCGGGTCGAGCAGGTGGGCACACCGATTGGCTTGTACCATGAACCGGCTAACCTCTTTGTGGCGGGCTTTTTAGGCTCGCCAGCCATGAATTGCCTGCCAGGCAAAATCTCACGGATCGACGCTGGCGGGATAGAAGTTGAACTGCACAATGGCAATAAAGTAGGGGTTTCAGCTGATCCTGCCGGGGCCGCCATTGGGGATATGGTTACGCTGGGCGTGAGGCCGGAGCATTTTATGCTGGCGGCAGAAGGGGTGGGTATTTCTGCACCTGCTCTGGCTCTGGAGCAGCTGGGGGATTCCTCGGTACTCTATCTGCAAGCCCCCAATTCAGATGGAACATTGTCAGCACGCTTACCTGCGCTGACTAAAATCTCTGTCGGGCAAGTTTGTCAGCTCGAATTTAATCCCGATCATGGTTATTTATTCCACGCGGATGGCCTGGCTTTCCGTCGTTTAAATCCCTTTGCCTGAAATAAAAGTGGCACTAAGCCATCAGGCAGGGTCTGCAGATGCCGGGCGTTTGCCTGCATCATCAATGTAAGAGAGGAGTTGAAAAGATGAACGTATCACACCACCGTTTTGGGAAAGTTGTCTTGTCGTCGCTGGCTCTGGCTGTTGCTGCCGGATTGAGCGCTCCTGTTGCTGTGGCTGCCGAACCTGGCAAGCTGCTGATCTGGATTAATGGCGATAAAGGCTATAAGGGTCTGGCTCAGCTGGGTAAAGAATTTACCAAGTCCACCGGTGTGGAAGTGGTGGTAGAGCGCCCGGAAGATGCGGCATCTAAATTTCAGCAGGCAGCGGCAGCAGGCAAGGGCCCGGATATCTGGATCTGGCCACATGACCGCCTTGGTGAATGGAAAACAGCCGGGCTGTTGTCTCCAGTGACACCAAGCCCGAAAATCCGCGCTGAAATCGATGAGATGGGCTGGAAGGCCTTTACTTCCGGCGGCAAAATCTGGGGTTATCCGATTGCCATTGAAACCGTGGCGCTGGTTTACAACAAGGATCTGGTGCCCGTTGCTCCTAAAACCTTTGAAGAAGTGATGGCTCTGGATAAAAAACTGGCGGCCAGCGGTAAAAAAGCGATTTTATGGGACTTTACCAATACCTACTTTACCTGGCCTTTACTGGGTGCCAACGGGGGTTATCCCTTTAAACAGCGCCCGGATGGCACTTATGATGCCAGCAATACCGGTGTGAACAATAAGGGCTCGGTCGCCGGCGTTGAAATGCTGATGAAGCTGATTAACAGCGGTGCCATGCCAAAAAGCGCGTCTTATGCCGATATGGAAGCCGGCATGAACCAGGGCAAACTGGCGATGATGATTACCGGCCCGTGGGCCTGGGAAAATCTGAAGAAAAGTAAGATTAACTTCGGTGTGGCTCCGATTCCGGCGATTAACGGCAAAATGGGCGCGCCATTTGTGGGCGTAATGGGGGCGATGATTAATCAGTCCAGCCCGAATAAAGAACTGGCGATTGAGTTTATTGAAAATAATATGCTGGCCGTTAAAGGCCTGAAAATGATCAATAACGATGTACCGCTGGGCGTGCCGGCGAATAAGGCCTTTTATAATGAACTGAAATCCAATCCAAATATTCAGGCAACCATGGCCAGCGCCAAATTGGGTACGCCAATGCCAAGTAATCTGGAAATGGGTAAGTTCTGGTCTTCAATGGCATCGACTTTGCAAAGTGTGACGCAGGGCCGTCAGAGCGTGAAAGCAGGTTTAGACGCGGCTGCTGAACGCATTACCGCTAAGTAAAAAAGTGTTGCTCCTTCCTCTGCCTTGGCAGGGGAAGGATTGCAGCAAGCAGGTCAGGCCGGATTCACACGGAAGAAAAAAGTATGAGCAAGAAACAATTCAATATGCGTTATGGCTGGATGGCTTTTGGCGGGCTGACCCTGATCGCCGGCCTGTGGTTAGTTCTGGCTATTTATCAGATGGGGCATCCGGTTTATGCGATGGCCAGCCTGCTGTTGCTGGGGGTGACCAGCTGGATCTTTACCTCCGAGCGGGCCTATGCCTGGCGCTATCTTTATCCCGGCGTAGCGGCGGTACTGATCTTTGTTCTGTTTCCTGCGCTCTATACCATTGGCAGTGGTTTTACCAATTACAGTTCGACCAATCTGCTGACCTTTGAGCGGGCCACCCGTTATCTGGTGGATCAAAAATATTCAGCGTCCGGGGATGAGGGGCAGCTGGCCATGTCTTTACATCCGCAAGGCGGCAATGAGCAATTTGCTATCTATCTTGAAGATCAGACGGGCAAGGGCTGGCAATCTGCGCTGGTATTAAAGGGTGAAGCTGCGCAAACCCTGATGCTGCAGCCGGCAGAGCAGCCACCGGCCACGCCAAAGGTGCCGCTGAAGGTGATTATCTCCCATCAGGCCCAGCTGAAAGCCCTGTCTTTAAAACTGCCGGGGGATCCCAATGAGTTCCGCCTGTCTGGTTTAAGCAAATTTGCTAAAACGGCACCGCTGTATAAGCAAAATGCCGATGGCTCTCTTTTAAATGCGCAAACGGGTGATTTATTAAAACCTGATTTTAAAACCGGTTTTTACACCACGGCGCTGGGCGAAAAAGTAACCCCGGGTTTCCGGGTTAATATTGGGTTGGGCAATTTTGAAAAGCTGTTTTCCAGTGAGAAATTTCGCGGCCCGCTACTTAAAATCTTTGTCTGGACGGTCGTCTTTGCCCTGTTAACCGTAGTATTCAGCTTTATTGTCGGCTTTACCCTGGCTTCTTTAATTAACTGGGAAGGGCTGAAGTTTAAAGGCGTTTATCGCTTATTATTATTCCTGCCTTATGCCGTGCCAGGCTTTATTTCTATCCTGATTTTCCGTGGTTTATTTAATGAAAATTTCGGTGAAATTAATCTGGTACTCAATCAGATGTTTGGTTTAAGACCTCTGTGGTTTTCAGACCCGTTTTTAGCCAAAGTGATGCTGCTGCTGGTCAATACCTGGCTGGGCTACCCATATATGATGCTGCTTTGTATGGGGCTGATTAAATCTATTCCATCTGATTTATATGAGGTATCAGCGATTAATGGCGGGGGTGTCTGGACGAATCTGACGCAAATTACTCTGCCGCTGATTCTTAAACCGATTATGCCGCTCTTGATTGCCTCATTTGCCTTTAACTTTAATAACTTTGTACTGATTTCATTATTAACCGGTGGTTTGCCGGACTTTACCGACAGTATTGCACCGGCAGGGGCAACCGATATTCTGGTTTCCTATACCTACCGCGTGGCATTCCAGGATTCCGGACAAAATATTGGTCTGGCTGCGGCAATCTCGACCGTGATCTTTGTATTGGTTGCTGTGTTATCGATCATTAATTTGAAGCTGACGCGTGTAAACGCAGAAGAAAAACGCTAAGGAACTGTTATGTCGATTGTTCTGGATAAATCCAACCGTATTAAGGTGCTGTGCGCCCATCTTGGACTGATTGTCTTTTTGGTGCTGACACTGTTTCCATTTTTAATGATTGTGTCTATTTCACTGCGGCCGGGCAATTTTGCGGCCGGCAGCCTGATTCCGGACCATATCAGCCTGGAGCACTGGAAGCTGGCGCTGGGTATTGGCTATGCGGATGAATCGGGGCGCTGGATTGATCCGCCATTTCCGGTACTGCTCTGGTTATGGAATTCCATCAAAATTGCCGCAATTACCTCCTGCATTGTGCTGTTGTTATCCACCACCTGCGCCTATGCTTTTGCGCGTTTACGCTTTCGTGGCCGGCAACTGGGGTTAAATACTTTATTTCTGATGCAAATGTTTCCAGCCGTATTATCGCTGATTGCAATCTATGCCATTTTTGATCAGATTGGCAGCTATGTGCCCTGGTTGGGAATTGATAGCCATGGCAGCCTGATTCTGGCTTATACCGGCGGGATTGCCATGCATATCTGGACATTGAAAGGCTATTTCGACACGATTCCGGTAGAAATTGAAGAAGCCGCCCGGGTGGATGGGGCCACGCATTTTCAGGCTTTCCGTCTGGTGTTATTGCCGATGGCCGTGCCGATTTTAGTGGTGGTCTTTTTGCTGGCTTTTATTGGGGCGATTATTGAATATCCGGTGGCGTCCGTGTTATTGCATCAGGAACAAAATCTGACACTGGCCGTGGGTTCCAAGCTGTATTTATATACGCAAAATTATTTGTGGGGCGATTTTGCCGCTGCAGCGATTTTATCGGGCTTGCCAATTACCGCGGTCTTTTTATTGGCCCAGCGTTATATGGTCAGCGGCCTGACTTCGGGCGGCGTGAAGGGATAATTGTAAATCAGCCAGGCCGGATGATTCCGGCTATGGCGTTTTACGGACTTCTTTTAAAGCCTGATTAAACCGGTTTAAAAAATCCCGCCCCTGGGGATGATTTTTTCCCACAATCAGATAAAGCGGGGTTTCTTCCATAATGCCGCCGGTGGCAACCGGAATACGTGGCAGTTTGCCCATATGCGCAATGGTTGCATTGCCCTGAATCTGATCCGTAATAATAAAATCGGCTTTTTCTTCGGCAATCAGCCGGATACAGCTGCTGATATCATAAGGGCGGATTAATTGAATTTGCCCTTTATTAATCATTTTCTCTACTTTATTTAAAAATCCCCATCCCACCGGATGGCAATAGCGTTTGCCCACCAGGCTGTCCGGGTGAGCGCCGTCGAGCTTGCTGCCCGGCAGGGCAAAGACACGGATTTCCAGCGTAAACAGCGGATCTGAATAGGCAAATAATTTGCGGCGTTCTGGTGTGCTGATATAGGGAAAGGTCGCTATATAGGCACCATGTAAAGTGGCGCTATAACCATTGGCCCAGGGCCGCCATTCCAGCTGCCAGGGCAGGCCGGCTTTATCCAGAACCTTTTTGACCAGAACTACCGCTTGCCCGCCGCCGGGCAGAGAGGGGTCGGTAAAGGGGGCATAATCAGACCCCACAACCAGTTTAACCGGCTCTGCCTGAGCCATTCCCCACAGCAATAATAAAACCAGCAGCCTTGGCATTTGAATCTCCCGATCACAGCATTGGGTTGATTCTAGACATATTTAATTCTTATTGGCCGCAGTGATTCGCTTTTAACACGACAGTATGCTGACTAAGCGCCATTTTGCCTGGTAAGCTGTCTGGTTTAATCAAAACCACGGATATTATCGCCGCGAAATACCGGCAGCTGCCAGTTTAAACGCATGGCCAGCAGGCGAAAGCCAAAGCCAAACAGTAAGGCGGCCACCGAGGCAATGCCGGTTTCAACCTTCAGCCAGTGCAGCACAATATAGAGCGAGCCGGTGGCCAGCGACACGCTGGCATAAATCTCGCGGCTTAATACCATGGGCATTTGATTGCACAAGATATCGCGCAGCAGGCCGCCAAATACCCCGGTGACCACGCCGGCCATAATGGCAATGGCCGGATGCACGCCGGCTTCCATGCCGATATTGCAGCCAATAATGGTAAAGGCCACCAGACCCAGTGCATCCACCACCAGAAACAGGCGGCGTAAATGATGTAAATGGCTGGCGATCAGGGCGGTAATAGCCGCGGCACTGATGGTAAACAGCAGATATTGCGGATGCGCCACCCAGCCCAGCGGATAGTGGCCCAGCATCACATCTCTGGCCGTGCCGCCACCCAGTGCGGTCACGGTGCCCACAAAGCAAATCCCGAATAAATCCATATTGCGGCGCATCCCCATCAGCGCACCCGACATTGCTTCTGCAACAATGGCAATCAAATAAATAGAGTAGAGCAGCATAGGCGTTCTTTTTGGCAGCGTGGACAGGACTGGAGCCTGACAATATGTCAGACCCTGCATTATCTATAGGGTTTGCCATATATTGAAATAGATTTAATATTTATAAGGTATGCTTAATTATTCTTAATATACGAAGTGCTCTCTGGTGAACCTTGACCCCAAACAAACTGAGGCGCTGCGCGCGGTGATAGAAACCGGCAGCTTTGAGCAAGCCGCCGTGCGCCTGCACTTAACTCCGTCGGCCGTATCGCAGCGGGTGCGCGCTTTAGAGAGCCGTCTTGGTAATCCTCTGGTGGTGCGCAGCCGGCCGGCCAGAGCCACGGCAGTGGGCCAGCGGCTGTTGCAATATCTGCGCCGCGTAATGCAGCTGGAGGCGGATCTGGCCTCGGATCTGGCCGTGGAGCAGCATTCACCCTTGTCGCTGACGATTGCACTGAATGCCGACAGTCTGGGCACCTGGTTTTTCCCGGCGCTGGCCAGTGCGCTGGTGCATGAAGAGGTCTTGATCGAGCTGGCGGTGGAAGATCAGGATTACACCTATACCCTGCTGGAATCCGGCATGGCCATTGCCTGTATTGGCAGCGAAGAAAAACCTATGAAAGGCTGTATTGCCGAAGAGCTGGGCATCATGCGTTATCGCTTAATGGGCAGCCAGCCCTTTTGTGAGCGCTGGTTTCCCCGCGGGCTGAACCGCAACGATGCCCGGCGCGCGCCTGTGGTGGCGTATTCGCATAAAGACACCTTGCAGGCGAGTTTTTTGCAAAACCAGCTAGGTCTGATGCCCGACGCCTATCCCTGCCATTATGTGCCCGGCACCGAGGCGCATCTGGCGGCCATTCGTCACGGGCTGGGTTATGGCATGGTGCCGGAGCTGCTGCTGACGGGCAGCACGCTGACCGATCTGGCCCCGGATCACCCTTGCGACGTGAAATTGTACTGGCACTCCTGGAAGGTGCAGTCGCCCAGAATGGAAGCGCTGTCCCGCCAGATTGTCGATGCGGCGCGCTCTTTGCTGGCAACGCCTGGCGGGCAGAAATAAATACGGGAAGCAGACGCTTCCCGCCGCCTTGATAAAAGATGCCGCTTTTAATAGCGGTAATGCGCGGGTTTATACGGGCCTTGTTTGGGCACATCGATATAGGCGGCCTGCTCATCGGTGAGCACCGTCAGCGCCGCATTGATTTTCTTTAAATGCAGCCGGGCGACCATTTCATCCAGATGTTTGGGCAAGACATAGACGCCCACCGGATATTGCTCTGTTTTGGTAAACAGCTCGATTTGCGCCAGCACCTGGTTGGTAAAAGAATTCGACATCACAAAGCTGGGGTGGCCGGTGGCGCAGCCCAGATTCACGAGGCGCCCCTCGGCCAGCAGGATAATCCGTTTGCCATCGGGGAAAATAACGTGGTCCACCTGGGGCTTCACATTTTCCCATTCATACTGGCGCAATGAGGCCACCTGAATTTCACTGTCAAAGTGGCCGATATTGCAGACAATGGCGTTATTGCGCATCTTCAGCATATGGTCATGGGTAATTACCCCCACATTGCCGGTGGTGGTGACAAAGATATCGGCCTGATCACAGATACTATCCATGGTCACCACCCGGTATCCTTCCATGGCGGCCTGCAGGGCGCAGATCGGATCAATTTCGGTGACATACACGGTGGCTCCCAGCCCGCGCATGCTTTGTGCGCAGCCCTTGCCCACATCGCCATAACCTAAAATCACCGCCGATTTACCGGCAATCATCACATCGGTGGCGCGTTTAATGCCATCGACCAGCGATTCACGGCAGCCATACAGATTATCAAATTTAGATTTGGTCACCGCATCGTTGACATTAATCGCCGGGAAAGACAAACGCCCTTCGCCAAACATTTTATATAAGCGGTGCACGCCGGTGGTGGTTTCTTCGGTAACGCCTTTGATCTGCGCCAGACGGGTGGAATACCATTTGGGATCTTTGGTCAGCGTGGCCTTAATGGAAGAAAACAGTACGACTTCTTCTTCATTACCCGGCGCAGAAATAATGGTCAGATCGGCTTCGGCTCTGGCCCCCAGATGCAGCAGGGTGGTTGCATCCCCGCCATCATCCAGAATCATATTGGCGTAGCCACCATCGGGGAAATCAAAAATACGGTGGGTAAAGTCCCAGTACTCCTGCAGTGTTTCGCCCTTATGGGCAAATACGGCCGTGCCGGCGGCGGCAATGGCCGCGGCGGCATGATCCTGAGTCGAGAAAATATTGCAGGAAACCCAGCGCACCTCGGCCCCCAGTGCCTGCAGGGATTCAATCAGCACCGCGGTCTGGATGGTCATATGAATAGAGCCGGCAATGCGGGCTCCTTTCAGCGGCTGGGCGGCGGCATATTCCTCGCGCACGGACATCAGCCCGGGCATTTCGGTTTCTGCGATACGGATTTCTTTGCGTCCCCAATCGGCAAGGGACAGATCAGCGACTTGAAAATTTGCCACAGTATTTTCCTGTCTGTGGCCGGGGTGAATGCAGTGCGCATCGGTGCCCGGCGCGGTATTGTCAGGTGCGCTATGCCATCCGTGTCAGCCAGGACCAAAGGGCCGCGCTCAGTGTTTTGAGTATAGTGTGATGAATCTGTTTCCGGATAAGATTTCCACCAGGCTTACAAGAAGATTTTAGCCAGGGCGGCGGCACAGGGGAGTGCAATATTTACGGATCCGCCATCCGGGGGCTGATATGGCAATATTTATTTATAGATCTGGCGAACATATGGGTAATATCAGTTACAAATACTGAATATTGAATATGCTAAATTCATTGGGGCAGTATAAATTGGGTGTTTCTTTAACCGGGGCTGTGGCCAGTATGAAATCTGTAAAAGTAAGCTGTCTGCTCTCTGTGCTGCTGTTAGCCGGTTGCGGCTCAATGCGCAGCTATCAGGCGGATACAAAGGGTGTGATTGAATATGCCCGTGCCGGCCAGCCGGACAGTGCTTTAACGGTATTGGAATCCAATGATAAAGATCTTTTATATTATTTAGAAAAGGGCCAGTTATTTCAGTTAAAAAATGACTGGGCCGGCAGTACCAGCGCCTGGCTAAAAGCCGATGAGCAGATTCATAATTGGGAAGAAGTGGCCAGAAATTCACCGGATAAATTACTGGGGGATGCCGGCAGTTTTCTGATAAATGATAAAACGCGCCGCTATGAGGGATATGACTATGAAAAAGTATTGTTATCCACTTTATTGGCCGTAAATCATGCCGCTTCCGGGGATTGGAATAATGCCCGGGTGGAAGTCAGAAAAACCCATGAACGGGAGGCGATTATTGCCGAATTTCGCTCCCGCACTTATGAAAAAGACGAGGAAGAAGCCCGCGCCAGAGGGGTTAAAACCACCTTTAAGGATTTAAAAGGTTATCCCACCGAAACGCTGGATGATCCGGAAGTACTGGCTTTAAAAAACAGCTATCAAAATGCATTCAGCCATTATCTGGCCGCCTTTGTTTATGAAGCGCTGGGCGAAAAAAGCCTGGCGGCTCCGGGTTATCGCAAAGCCATTGAATTGCGCCCCAATACCAAGGTATTGGAAGACGCTCTGGCGCAGCTGGATGGCAGAACCACCAAGCGTGGTATGACCGAAGTGCTGTTTGTGGTGAGCTCCGGCTTGGCTCCCGTGCGCCAGTCGGTAACGGTGCCTTTGCCCTTGCCGCATGTGGGCCTGACGGCGATGTCTTTTCCGGTGATCCGGGACAGTGGTTATTTTGCACCGGTGCAGCTTAAGCTGGATGGCCGTTATCTGCCGGTCAGCACGGTGGCCAGTGTGGACGCCATGAGCCGCCGGGCACTGCGTGACGATATGCCCGGAATTATTCTGCGCACCAGTATCCGGGCAATCAGCCGTGGTGTGGCGCAAAAGCAGTTAAATGATAAAGACAGCAATGGCAGTGCGCTGGCCAGCCTGGTATTGGGGATTGTCAGTGTGGTGACCGAACAGGCCGATGAGCGGAGCTGGCGCACCCTGCCCGGGGAAATTGGCATTATGCGGGTTTCTTTAGCCGCAGGAATGCATAAAGTATTGGTGCCAACCGCACAGGGGCTGGAAGCCTTTAATTTAAAAGTCGGCGGATCGCATCAGATTGTGCCGGTGCGGGTCATACAAAATCAGGTGTATTTTGGACAGAGTGCCGCGCCTCCTGGTCTTGAGAATGCCGAACCCGAAACGGCCCCGGTGGTAAAACCCAAAAAACAGAAGAAATAAATCATTCTGTTTTGACCTTTAATCCAAGGAATCATCATGAAAAAGTATCTTGCCCGCAGTGTATTACTGGCCGCTATGCTGGGTTGTTCCGCTTTTCAGCTGGCTCAGGCGGCGTCCCTTTCGGTAACCGAACGGGTAGAGCAGCTGGGTGAAATGAAATATCTGAAGCTGACCGGCGGGCGCACCATGCAGCGTAATGGCTTGCTGGCCGTGCAGCTGGAAATTCAGAATGAAGATAAAGGCGATCAGCAGCTGTATTACCGTTTTCGCTGGTTAGATGACGCCGGTTTTGTGGTGGGCGGCGAAGAAGGCTGGAAACCGCTGAAGTTTATTGGTTTACAAAAGCAGTTGATCGACAGTATTGCCCCGGTACCGGCGGCAGTGGATTTCAGAATGGAAGTAAACAGCCCGGAAAATACCGGCTCACCTTCCGCCAAATAACAGGCTTTGGCTTTTAAAAAGGAATTGCAATGGAAAATACCATGACTCTGCGTTTGGCTAAATTAAGCGCGGTGGTTGCCGCCGTGGTGCTGGCAACCGGTTGTGCCTCTACCTCCACCCCAACCGTGGGTGGCAAGGATGTGGTTTATGGCGACAGCAAAGCGGTTGAAACCGTCAGCAATGAATTTGGCTCGACCGATTTGCAAATGATTTCCGAATCAATGGCCCGCTCTTTAATGCAGCATCCGTCTATGGCCGGCCGGCCATTTATTGTGGTGTCTGAAGTTAAAAATAAAACGGCCGAATATATTGATACCCGCAATATTACTAACAGCATTAAAACGCAGTTAATGAAAGGCGGGGTTAAATTCGTCACCGACAGCAGCACCATGGATGCTCAGGTTGAAGAATTAAAGAAGCAAAATGAAACCGGGATGTATAAAAACAAGGCCAGGCTCGGGCAAATGAAAGGCGCAAAATATTTGCTGACCGGCGAAATTACATCCATTGTTAAAAAGAATGATTCGACCAAAGATGTGTTTTATAAATTCACTCTGATCTTAAAGAATATCGAAGAGGGTGTGGATGAATGGCAGGATGAAAAAGAAATTCGTAAAACATCAAAACGCTGATTGAACTGAAAAAAAGCCAGGCATGCCTGGCTTTTTTTATAACTTAATCTTCATCGGGTTTCTTGGTGGGGGTGATCCGGGTGACCAATAACTGGTCGATCCGGAAATTATCAATATCCACCACTTCAAATTTATAATCACCAAAAATCAGCAGTTCGGCTTTTTTGGGAATCCGTTTCAGCATATACATCATAAAACCGGCAATGGTTTCATAATTTTCTTCATCTTTCAGCTCATCAATATCCAGAGCTTTTTTTACATCTTCAATCGGGGTCACCCCATCGACCAGCCATGAGCTTTCATCGCGCTGAACAATCTGATCGGCCCCCGGGTCCACCATGCTGCCCATTAATTGAATGGTCACATCATTTAAAGTGATAATGCCGACCACCAGGGCATATTCATTTAAAATAACGGCAAAATCTTCCCGCGCTTCTTTAAATTGCTCCAGCACTTCAGATAAAGATAAAGTATCCGGAATCGTCAGCAATTTACGGTTTCCGCATTGCTTTAAGCCTTCCAGTAAATTAATTTCACCGCCTTTTAATACCAGCTGCAAAATATCTTTGGCATCAATATAGGCAAAGACACTGTCGATACTGTTTTCGCATAATAAAAATTTAGAATGCGGATCGGCCAGCATTCTGGCGCGGATGGTTTCTTCTTTTTCGTTTAACGAAAAGAAAATCACACTTTCACGGGCGGTCATCACTGACGTCACGGTACGGGTTTCTAATTCAAATACATTTTCAATCAGATTATGTTCTTTACGCCGCACCGTACCGGCCATTGCACCGGCATCGGCCATGGCCACAATATCATCGGTGGTGATTTCATCGCGCCGTACTGCGGGCAGTTTAAAGGCGTTAAAAATCATATTGGCAATGCCGTCAAAAATAAAGACCAGCGGGCGCATTAAGAAAATACAAAATAAAATCGGTGCCACTACTTTCACTGCAGCGGCTTCCGGCACGGCCATCCCAATTCGCTTGGGAATTAAATCAGCAAATTGAATAAACAGGCCCGTGACCACGGTAAAGGACATTAAAAAGCCCAGCGTTTCCGCCAGATCGGCATGGACGCCCATCTGATACAGCATATTTTTAAAAAACGGTGAAAAGGCCGGTTCACCGATAATACCGCCTAAAATCGCCACGGCATTGACGCCAACCTGAACCACGGTAAAGAAATCTCCAGGCCGCTCTTGCAGGGCCAGCACCAGATCGGCGCGCTTATCTCCTTCCTCACTCATTTGCTGCAGTTTATGTTTACGCGCTGCGGCAAGGGCAATTTCTGAAACAGAAAAAAAAGCACTGATTAAAATAAGAATACAAATAACGAATAAGCCGTTCATCATAATATTGAATCTCCTGCCGCTAGCTTAGCAGCTCGGTAGCCCCACCACGAAGCTTCTTCGAAGACGGATAGGCCGGAAAGGTCTGAATGAGCAAATAAAACCTTATCTTTTTGCTCACGTAATGCATGTAAACCCGGGTTAGTTAAAAAGCCTGGCGACGGTGAGGCCATAGCATGGCCCCGCAAGGTTATTTCTGCTTCCTGTATATATTGTCGCCAGCGCCAGCCATAAATGGTGTGTAAATCACTGGCCGCCAAAGTATAAAGCGCATCGGTGTCTGCGTTTTGCAGCCACTGTCTGGCCGCCTGCGGGCTGTCGGCCGACAGGGCATGATAGGCGGTAAATACGGTTTTTTCCGGTTTGGCGGCACGGATCAGCTGATGGCCAGACACCACATAGCCCAGCCCCTTGCCCTGATACAGCACATTATCCCATGCCAGCGGCAACTGGCCTGTTTCTGCCGGGTAATGATCCAGCAAAAAGTTGCTGACCATCCAGGCGGCATGGGCAGGCATATTTTCTGGTAAAAAGCCGTAGGGTGCCAAAGGCAATAGTTTTTGTGCCACATGCAGCGGCATCGCCATAATGACCTTTTTGGCCAGAATCCGCTGTGACTGGCCGGTGGATTGATCCCAGATCAGTGCCTCAATGCCGCTGGCGGTTTCTTTAACCTGGCTGGCCATCCCCGCCAGCCTTTGCTGCGGTTTAAGCCGGCTGCCCATATGCCGGATCAGCGGATAGAGCCCGTTGGGCCAGGCCAGTACCGCGCCGTCGGCCGCATTGGCGGCATGACCATTGCGGCTGGCAAAGTAATGTAAGCCTGCCCAGGCCGAGGTCTGGGCCAGCTCACTGCCATAATCATCGCGGCAGCAGTAGTTTAAATACCAGAGCAGCCCCGGTGTATCGTACTGATTGCTTTGCAGCCAGCTGGCAAAGGATTGCTGATCCAGCGACTGCCATGCCGGATCGGTGGATGACAGTGCCAGGGGAATCACAAACACCCGCCGGCCATCCTGGCCCACGGTGGTTTTCAGTTTTTCGGTCAGGGCAAAAAAGCGCTCGGTCTGGGCCTGGTCGTCGGGGCCCAGGAGTGGCACCACGCCTTCCTGCCAGCGGCCATTGATCCACAGCCGCTCTTCGGGGGAATGCACCAGCACGGCTTCATCAAAGTGCGGGTTGTTACCCCCTTGCTCAATCACGCCCATCTCGGTGAGCAGCTCGCGGATATGCGTGGATTCCAGCGAGGGCAGGGGCAGGTAGTGAGCGCCACGCGGATAAACCTGATCCCCAAGCCGGCCTTCTGCGGCATTACCGCCCCATTCCGGGCCTTCTACCAGTAAAAAGTCAAAGCGATCTTGTTTTGCCAGCTGCCAGGCGGCAGTGAGGCCGGCAGCGCCGCTGCCCAAAATAAGAATATCGGTATGGATTTCTTTAACCGGCGGGGCAAAGGGCTGTCCGCTGCGCAAGCGGTGGCCTTCCGCCATGCCGGGGGTATAGATATGGATCTTTTGCCCCCAGCGGCTGAAGCGGGAGAAATCCGGCACCCGCCCGCAGGCGACCAGAGAACTGCTGGCGGCTAAGGCTAAAAAGTGGCGGCGGGAAATGGGATTCATGAGATTTATTTTTAAGTAATGCCAGCAATTATGCCAGCTGCAGCCCGGATGAAGGGGAGCTGGCCTGTCGTCTTGCATAATATGTATAGTTTATTAAGACATCGTGTAAGTGCTTTCCCGCGAAATATAGACAAACAGTCATTTAAAGGCCGACAATGCCTTACTGATTTAAAGATCAGTGCAGTACGTCTTCAGGGCGGGGTGAAACTCCCCACCGGCGGTAAGTTTGCTAACGCAACAAGCCCGCGAGCGCCCGGTTTTCCGGGGTCAGCAGATCTGGTTAAATTCCAGAGCCGACGGTGATAGTCCGGATGAAAGAAGATGCGCCGCAGTGATTCTGCCAAGGCTGATGCTCTGGCGGTCTGATTACGGCTGTCCCACCCCTGAACCGTTTTTCGCCTAACTTTTTTGCGAGAGCGTTTCCCTATGTTGACCGAATTACTTTCAAATCCAGTTCAAGCTTCTTTCAGCGTGCGTTT